>NZ_JBNIIX010000029.1:0-12465 GCF_050106635.1 Levilactobacillus sp. LN180102 | reverse complement strand
TCGGAATAGGTTATACTAGACAAAAGATCAGCTCCTAAAAGATGGGTTTGTGGTAAACACCATTTTAAAGGAAGCTGATCTTTTTTGTCCGAACAGCGTTCGGATTAATTTTACAATCTACCAACAAATTTCAAAAATTATTAGACCAACAACAGCAATTAAATTTATCCAGTCAGAAATTACTTGAAAATCAAAAGTCAGAACAAAATATTAAAAGCAACACCGTACAAAGCCGTGAGAACGATTCTAAAGGCGATAGCAATGATTCAGATACAAATATAAGCAAGCAAAACGAAAAGCCCTCTAATGAGACGAGAGAGAACTTTTGGAAACGGTTGTTTAGATAGGTTGTGAATATTTTTTGAGTAGTATGGGTGGCTTTTTTGCGTAAGTTAAGTGACAGCATTGATTGATTGTTATATGATTGTGTATGTCCTAAATGGACACAAGCAACGCTCCTAAGCAAAGTCTGTATGTACTGATTTCAGAAAAGCCCTCTATTCCGCATAATAGAGGGCTTTTTTGTACATTCTGCTTCATCTAAACGGACAAGTATACGTCTAAAAGCTGAACGTGTTGTCTGAGCGCGCGTGATTATTTACTTTTTACGCGTACATCACGTTTTTCTAAAGAATCAATTTGAAATTCTAATTCTTTACGTTCGTCTGAAGTCAAAGATTCAATATAAACAGATAAAGCTACTTCAATAGCTGCCTTTTGATTGTCACTATACCCTAATACAGCCATTGCTTGCAATTTGTTTCTAATGTGGTTGTTGATTTTTAGGTTTGTGTCAAAAGTAACCGAAGCAACTTGATTTTGTGGGGTTTTAATTCCTTTATTTGAATTTGAAAAATCCGAAATTTCAGCCTGCTTATCTGGCTTAATTGGGTTGCGGTTAGACCGAATCAATTTATTAGCCATTTTCAATTGCCTCCATTCTTTTTAGCATCTCGTCAGTTACGTCTTTGTATACTTTGAATACACGCCTATCAAACTGAGTATTGAAAGTAATACCAGTTATTCCATAACGCTTGATCCTCTGCATCGAGTGAATTTTATGTTTAAAAATGTTTTCAGTTCCAAACTGATTAATAGCATTTTGAATAGTTGCTTCATCTACAGGAGCTCCGGCTTGCAATAGAACAGCCAATATACCAACGATTTCCAAACGGGGAGCCTTGTAGGTATCAATAACTTGTTCCTGGATATACTCTATAAATGCTTGAGCTCCCTCAAAACTATGTTCATGAGTTTGCATAACAATTACACAATAATCGCTGGCATACAATGCTGAATCGGTGATTAACGAGATAGTAGGCGGCGTATCTATGATGACATAATCATATTTATCTTTAATAGGCTTGATAAGATTACTGAATTCTTTGACGCGTTCATTATAGTCTTTGATTTTTTCCATATAGCGTGGGAAAAGAGCAAAGTCAGGTGCAGAAGCTAGGATATCGAAGTTTTCTTTTATATGTATTAAAGATTGAGTTAAATCGCCATCTTCAATACTAGCCATGAGAGATTTTTTAAAATGGCCAACTTTTCCATCAATATTAACTTTAGTATTCAAGAGTAGATTTGTGGCGTTTCCTTGGGGGTCCAAATCAACTAGTAGTGTTTTGTAACCACGATTGCTAAGGTCTAGAGCTACTAATGTTGAATTACTAGTTTTTCCAACTCCACCTTTAAAATTTCCAAATGTTATGGTTTGTGTCATGATAACGCCTCCTAACGATTGTTGTTATATTAGCACTATATCGCTTTTGAATCAACACGATATAGTGCTATAGTGCGTTAGTTCTATAGTTCTATAATGCTGTTGTTCTGTAGTGCTTATGTTCTACAGTGCTATAGTGCTGTAGTTCTTTAGTTCCGTAGTGCTAGCACTACCGTATAGCTTTAAGCCCTATGTGCAAGCATTTACTAAAAGAAAAAGCAGTGCCGTAGTTCTTTAGTTCCGTAGTTCTATAGTTCTATAGTGCTGTAGTGCTTATATTCTGTAGTGCTGTAGTTCTTTTATTCTATAGTTCTGTAGTGCTGTAGTGCTAGTTTTTTAAAACATTGACTTTTGTTGTGGTTGAGCTATAATTCTAAATGAAATCGATAAATAGAACATAAAAAAACACCCACCAACAGCCATTGGTGAGCGCCACAAAAGTCATCTAGTTTAATGACTATTATATCATGGCCGGTGCGATTTTTAAAGCCCTAGGGGACAAGCTGGGGTCTAAATCCAAGGGGACACGTTTGCCAGTGCGACTTCAATAAGTCTGGCTATACCACAACAAGGTTATCTGTACGGCTGGGTGGTGAATGGTGAGCGCGACCATTAACGGCGCGGGTGGTAAAACGAAGCTTCGGCTTGGTGCCACTGATTAGTTGGTGATCGAACAAAAATAAATACGTATCATCAACGCCTACTAGGGCGTTTTTTAGTAGGTTAAACCGAAAACGTAGGTTTATAATGAGTGGTGGTAGCAATACCGCAATTGTACAGACAAGCGACGGGCGTTAACGACCGACGAACTAAGGGGAAACTTTTAGTAGTAGAATTGTACTCTGGTTCAGTTATTCCAAATAGCTGATTCCAGGGAACAATTCTGCGCTCAAAACGTCACTCCCTCTAAACTGAATGGAAAACCGTAACCCGTCAAGTCAAATTCCAAAGAAAAAAAGAAAGTTGGTGGAATTGTTGGAATGTAAGGATTACATTGTTCCATTGAATCCAGATGTGATCGTTAAGAAGACAATCTATCGGAGTTCTGCAAGAATTACTGATCGACAAAGGAACCAAGTGAAGAGAGTTTTGCGTAGTCAAGGGTATCAGGGAAGAATTAGTGGTATTCGATACACTCGGGTAAATTACAAGTATTCATTTAAAGTATCAGTGAAGTATCGGGGAAGTGTTGGCAAATTTTTGGTTAATACAAAGAATGAGACAGTTGAATTTAAGGGAATGGTCTAGGAGCAATACCAGTAAATTTCACAAACTTCCTTTCCCCAATTAAAACCAATCTGCGACCTATATCACTTCTTTTTTGGACAAGTTCACAATCAAAAAATAACGGAATGTGGAAGTACCGCGGTGAATGTGGGTTACTTGGGATAAGCCGCCTTATGTAAAGTGAAAATTGGTATACTAAGAAAGGCTCCCGGTTTAACACTGGAGGCCTTTTTTCTAGGTTACATATTTTGAGGATGAATGTTTTTATCTTCGTAGTTTTTACTTGGGTGCTGTAACATGATGAATACTGCTTAGTTTTTGGTGCCGTACCCCGCAACAAATGCGGCGCTTCATTGGCATTATCTTAAATGCTAAGTACCGAGTTGAGAAAGATCACAAAGATATTGGCGTCATAATCCCACTTGATGATGAAGAACTCAAACCTTTAATGACTAAAGCCTTGAGACGCTACTTTAACGCCCTAAGAAGCAATGAGAAGCATATCAAGAACGTGGAAAACTACTTGTACGGCACCATGCAAAACCTATTTGGCGTTTGGTGGAATAAACAAGCGGCTAGAGAATATGCGGCCAAACACCCTGAAGAAGAAAAATCGGCCGACAACGATAACAGTGGGTTGTACTACTAGTCCTAAAAGGCTAAAAAATCCTTTCTAAGTGATTTTAAGACTTACTAACCTATTTTACTTAAGTTAGATTTAAATGGCTTAAACATAAGAATAGGGGCTTTTAAATGAGTGTCAGAGCTAACCAGACTAACCAGCTCAAAAGTTCAGCCTTTAGATCAACGCCAAGCTCAAGTGATTTGAGGCCAAGGCTTTATCTATTGATAAGGTACTCAAAAGGTAGTATAATGGTAGTAGTAAAAGAAAGGAGATGAGACAATCATGGCAGTTAAGGAAAAGAAACGGGTCCAAGTCAAGATTGATAAAGATTTGGCCGATGATACCGAAGCAATTTTAAGCGAATTGGGCTTAAATCCAACTACGGCTATTAACATGTTTTACAAGCGGATTGTTGCTAATGGTGCTTTACCTTTTAATGCGTCTTTAAGCGAAGAAGAAAGAGCTAATTTACGCTTTTTAAAGGCGACCGAAGGGACACCAGTCACCGAGTTCAAAGACGCTAAAGAGGTCGCTGATTGGCTCAACGATCCAGATGAGGACTAATGACTTAGTCAGCCTATACGTTAGTTTTGTAGAAACTAACGGTGGCAAGTCTCGGCCAGTTTTAATTCGTCGGGTATCAGAACAGAAGGTCGAGGCTTTTAAAATTACTAGTCAGTATGAAAAGAAGTCGGCTTATATCAAGCAACAATATTATCCGATTCAAGATTGGAAATCCGCTGGGTTGAAGAAACCTTCCTGGGTCGATCTTGGTAATATTTATCGCTTTCCCAAAGCCGGTTTAAACTTTAAAGAAATCGGTCATTTAAGTAAGCTAGATCAAAATAAAATTTCAGATTTTACGCTTGACCTAATATCAAAAAGAAGAGGTAAGGGTCAAAAGATAATTCAACAGCAATCAAGTAAAAGGAAGCACAAAGAAAGTAAAGCAGAGCTTACACAAAGAATTCAAAAACAGTTAAAAGACTTTGCTAAACACAATCCAGAAATTAAGCCAAAAAACAATCCTGAAAATAAAAACGATCGGCCTAGTTATTAGGTTGATCGTTTTTTAATTTATCCGGTTTATGGGCGTTAACATAGTCAGCAAATATTTTTAAAAGTTCTTCGGTTTGTTCGACCGAGAGGTTATTAGCTTGAAAGTACTTTTCTAATAAAGCCCCTTTTTGAATTAATCGGCGAGAACGGGCTTTGCGAGCTTGCCGATTTTCATAGTATTTAGATTGTCGTAATTTAAAATCTTCCCGCTCAATTTTTTGTTTTAAACGCGCTTGCTGCTCGACTAGTTTTTCATATTGATTAGACATGGAATTTCCCCATCTCGTATGGCTAATAATCTACGGACTTTACCTTTAAAAATTCAGAAAATTTCTTGGCTAAAAGCTTAATCTGATCGTTAGACAAATTAGCATAATCTAAATTGGCTTGACTGATGATTTGTTTACCTAGCCGTTGTTCAATCTTATTTTTTTCGTCCTTAATTTTTTGATTAAGGGCTTTTAATTTAGCTTCTTGTTTTTCTAAGTTACTTTGAGACATAACGATCCCTCCAATCATATTAGAAATAATCACCGAAACTATATCATATAGGAAACGTTAAGTCAAAGTATAAAATTTGAAATAGCGAAGCGGAAGGCATACACTAAAAGTAAATTCAGGAGAATCAGCAGACCGAGTGAAACGAGGTCAATGCGCACTTACACATAGAATTTATTCTATGTTGTGCTAGACCCATTAAAAACCTGTATCAGAAGTCGCCGTTGGCGACAACAAAATTAAACTAATTTACCCAAAATCAATTTGATCTAACATACTTTCGGTACTGGCTTGATCTAAGCCTAAATAAGCTAAAGTCATCGCCTCACTGGAATGATTTAGCAAATTCATGACTAAGCCAATATTGTAATTTGATTGCGTGTAGACCCGATAAGCCCCGGTTTTGCGCATCGTATGGGTCCCTAGATAATTAATTCCTAACAGATCGCCAGCCTTGCTCATGATTTTGTAGAACTGTTTTTCCGTGATATGGCGTTCTGGGTGTTGAATTGAAGGAAAGAGCCATTCAGAATCCAGCTGATGACCAAGCAGCCATTGACGGTACAATAAAAGCTCTGTTTGAACTGGTTTAAGGTACAAGGTATTCGGTTTACCCGTTTTTCGGTCGTGAATGAATGCATTTTGTTTAATAGAACCGTCCGGATTAAAAATATCGGCCTGTTTTAAGCGCATGACATCACTGACTCGCAGCAGTGTCGCTTTGCCAACTTGAAAAACTGTATAGTTACGCCGGCCAGCTTTAAAGTTGTTGAGTAAGGTATCTTGCACCTCTTTGAGAACGTTTGAATCTTTGATGGGTAAGACAACTTGTTGCATAAGCTGTTAGTTCCTTTACTTTAAAATTAATTTAGTTGCAGAAAACCTAAAAATCGAATATTATGATGTAGTACGATGGTAAACTTAAAGGAGGCGGATTAGAATGAGTAATACTATTATTAAAAACAAGACAATTTCAACTCGTGTAACACCTGACATTAGTGAACGGGCTAAAGCTAATCTAGCAAAACAAGGGCTAACCGTTTCTGAGTATATACGCTTATCGTTAGTTAAAGCGGCCAATAATGAAGTTCGATTAGTCAGCTTTTTAGATTCTCCGGAAGCCTTAGCCGCTAAAAAAGAAGCAGAAACAGGGCAGGTCAAAAATATTGGTTCATTGACTGACTTTGAAGATTGGATCGATAAGTTAGATGCAAATTAAACAGACCAAATCTTTTGAACGTGAATTAAAAAAACTAGTCAAGAAACATTTCCCAATAACTGTCTTGAAGCCTTGTTTAGAAGCAATTGTTGAACAAGATGTACTTGTTTTGAAACAGATTAAAGATCATGCATTAAAAGGAAATTGGCGTGGCTATCGTGAATTTCACCCTGCCAGATATGGAAACTATGGTAAAAATTATGACAACTGGATTGTTATTTATCAGCTAGATCATGATGAATTGATTTTGTTATTGGTTGCAACTGGCTCCCATGAAATCTTGAATCAATAGCTATAGTTTAGGGGCACTTATAAAAAAATAAATTAAAATAGCCCCCAATATCTACATTATAGATATTGGGGGTTATTTTAACAACGTTTTTGAGGAGTTATTTGTATATTATAGACCCTATATATTCATAGCCCCTTTCTGTTTGGTGTTAAAGTATTAGTCATCGATGTCATGCACTATCTTGTTTAGCTCCGTTTTGATGGAACTGGAAATATTTTCTAAATTGAAATGATTATATATTTCTTTATCCTTAAGCATCCTTTTTTGTGCCTTATTTAATTTACACTCATTGTTACCCACTACCCATTCATCCTTTTTACGTATAAAGGGGTTTTGCGCCCTTTCCTTTAACGCGTTTTGAACATCTTCATAAGGTAAATAAAATTCAATTGTAGATTAATTTTACAATCTACCATATAACGTCTCCATCTTTTCAAAACGACTTAATTGGGGTTAATGGAACATCCATACGAAAAGTAGCGGTAGGAAGCCGAACACTCAGAATGTTTGTTATCTGAATATACGGTTTTCTACCGCTATTTTAAAATTCGTATTGGTTACGGACCTACTGATTCCTCAGAGGTTACCGACTTTTGCTAAGTCAATAATCTGCTGCTCAATTTGATCTCTGACCTTCCGAAAAACTACTATTCTATCCTGTTCGGATCCAGCTGCTAAAGCCGGGTCTGGAAGTGGCCAATGCTTTTTCTTGACCGTTGGTGGGGTGACTGGACAGCGATCACGAGCGTCTCCACATAAGGTGACAACTAGGTCACTGTGAAGCAAATAATCGGGATCAATTAACTTTGATGTTTGCTGGGAAATATCTATTCCTTTTTCAGCCATAACTTTAACAGCCAATGGATTCAAGCCATGCACCTCGACTCCCGCACTGGCAACGCGCCAATCATTGCCTAAAATTTTTTTAGCGAATCCTTCAGCCATTTGACTTCGACAAGCATTTCCAGTACATAGAAAATAAATTTGTGTCATCACTAATCCTCCATCTAAACTATTAGTGAACCAAAGCAGCTACTAAATCCATGTCTAAGTAACTGCTAAACTCGTTAATGGTTGGGTATTCACCGGTTTTTACCAACTGACCATCCACTAACGTAATTGGTAAAGCATTTATGCCCTGACGTTTTAGTTCTTGGGCAACAATCGGATTTCGAACAAAGGCATCGGGGTTCTGGGCTAAATTACGACGAATGAACATGGCCTGCCCCTGTGCATTCACACTGACATACCGCTGAATGGCCGTTGTTTGAATCAATTCTTTATCAACGCTGGGACCACAAACACCGGTTGAACAACACATTGCTGGTTCAAAAAGCTCTATTTTTTTCATTCTATTCATCTCCAAAGTAATTGTGATTTATATTTTCTAACCAAAAATCGATAATGATAACCAGAGGCCACATAGGGTAATAAACAACACTGGGATCGTGGTTACAATTCCAATTTTAAAATAAGTCCCCCATTTAATTTTAACTCCCTTTTGAGCTAACACATGTAGCCAGACTAATGTAGCCAAAGAGCCAATTGGGGTAATCTTAGGTCCCAAATCTGAGCCGATTATGTTTGCGTACACTAACGTATGATGGATGAGCCCTGAAACGTCAGCGCCTTTGATTGATAGTGCATTAATCATGACGGTCGGCATGTTATTCATTAATGACGATAAAAGTGCTGCTAAGTAGCCCATGCCCATTGTGGCAGCAAACCGACCACCTTTTGCGATTTCGGTAATGACACCTGATAATAATGTTGTTAGACCAACGTTCTGAAGGCCGTAGACTACGACATACATACCGATTGAGAAAAAGACAATGTTCCAAGGAGCTCCTTTAATCGCTGCCATCGCATTAACATGGGAACTTCTTTGACCAACTATCAGAAAAATAGCCGCAATACTCAGTGCGATAAAGGAGACGGGGATTCCTAAGAAACCGCTACTAAAGTAACCAATCAATAGGAGGATTAAGACGACCCATGAAAACTTGAAAAGTCGCTGATCTTTTAGTGCAGAACTGGGTTCCGCAACCTGAGTGGCATCAAATTTTCGTGGCAATGCTTTTCGAAAGTAAAGATACAGGATACCAATACTACCTAACAGCGAAAATAGATCAGGAATCCACATTCTTAACGCATACGCTGAAAAGGAAATTCCAAAAAAGTCTGCAGAGACAATATTTACCAAGTTACTAACAATCATTGGTAAAGAAGTGGTATCGGCAATAAAGCCACTGGCAATAATAAAAGGGAAAACTTGCTTTTCATCAAAGTGTAAGGCACGAACCATTGCTAAAACAATGGGGGTAAGAATCAGAGCAGCCCCATCATTAGCAAAAAGGGCAGCAACGACGGCGCCTAAGGTGGTCACCAAAATAAACATGCGAATACCGTGACCATTTGCCCAGTGAGCCATGTGTAAGGCGGCCCATTCAAAAAATCCGATTTGATCTAAAATGAGTGAAATCAGAATAATAGCCACGAAAGATAAGGTGGCATTCCAGACAATTCCGGTAACTGTTCCAACATCTTTAAAACTCACCACGCCAAACAATAATGCTAAAATTGCACCACCAACGGCTGTCCATCCAATTGATAATCCTCTAGGTTGCCAGATAACGAATAATAATGTGAGTAAGAAAATTCCAACGGCAAAAAAGACTTGCATGATACCTCCTAAACTGATTAATTATTTTTTTCCTTTAATTAATTAAACCGTTAAAAGCGTTTTTTCGTAATTTGGTTGCCATTGCATAACAGCAAAATGATTATTCGAAAGCTCTTTTACCTGATCAATCCATTTAACTTCGCTTTGCACTCGAGCCAGCAAACATGGATCAGTGGTTTGAGTTGCCAACATACTTTGGTTGACCACCCACCAAGTATGAGTTAGACTGGCTCGCTTCAAATCGTCATCTAACCGCATTGATTCATAAACCGGCGTGGCTTCTGGTAGCGTTACCATAACAATTTCAGTTTGCTTAGGATCTTGTAGTCTTGGTAACAGATTAACGACTGCTTGTGGGACGCTGCCGGAGGTATGGGCAACTTCTTGAGCATAGCTTTGGGTCGAGTTTAACAGTAAGAGTGTATGACCAGTCGGAGCCGTATCAACCACAACGACGTCACTATCATTTTGGGCGACTAACTCAGCAAAAGCTCGGAAGACAGCAATTTCTTGAGTACATGGTGAACGCAAATCTTCAGCGACATAATCAACATCATTAGACTTCATGGTCTTTTTAGCAGTAGTGAGAACTTCGTTTTGATATTCTTTTAAAGACTTTTTCTCATCAATATGGCTCACCTTGATCAGCGGACTTGTGATTTTGAAGTATTTCAAATGATCAGCTGGGTCAGTGGTAGCCAAGTGCACGGTTTTGTGTTGAGCAGCTATCTTTTGGGCAATTTGAACGGCAACGGTTGTTTTACCAACGCCACCTTTGCCCATGGTGAAGATAATTTTTTTATTTGACTGCACTAAATTCTTCACGACAACATCCAGATCAGGAAAGTGACTAGCAGTAACCGGTTCCTCAGTGATTTGCGGCTGCTGGTCTTTCAATAGTAGTCGTAAATTAGCTAATCCCAATACGTTGTATGCTCGCAATGGGATTGCTAACTTGGGTAGCTGGTCTAAAGTGACTGGCATATTCTGCAAATCAGCTTGCTGTTGTTTAAAAATAGTCTGAGAAACTGCGTCGGTTGGCTGATTTAAGATACCGTTAATGATTAGTTGCTGGTTCTTAATGTTTAAGGCTGCCAACTCATGTGAAGCGCGTTGTGCCTCCAGAAGGGCGCCTTTTTGTGGTCGGGTAACTAAAAACAAAGTCGTCGCTTGAGGATTGCCTAAAGTTTCAACCGCTTTTTGATACATAGCTTTCTTATCATTTAAGCCAGCTAGTTGTCCGAGACAGGATGCACCACGATCATTCTTATCCAGGTAATTACTCCAAGCAGAAGGCAATTGCAGCATTCTTAAGGTATGGCCGGTCGGCGCGGTATCAAAAATAATATAGTCAAATTGCTGATTAATCTTGGAACTAGTTAGAAAGTTGGCAAATTCATTAAATGCAGCAATTTCAACCGTACACGAACCTGATAATTGTTCAGCCATATTCTGAATGGCTTCTTTGGGCAACACGCCTCGATAAGGTTGAATAACCTGCTCGCGATACTCGTTCGCAGCAATGACCGGATCAAAGTTGGCAGCAAACAAACCGGAAATGTTTGGAATCGGCTTTGGCTGATTGGTTAAACTAACTTTAAAAACGTCCTGCAAGTTACTAGCTGGATCAGTGGAAACGATCATAACTCGGTGACCAGCATCAGCTAAGCTAATTGCAGTGGCACTGGCAACCGTGGTTTTGCCAACCCCACCCTTGCCGGTAAAAAATAGGTACTTGGTTAAATTAATCTCTTGTGGCGAATACTTTTCCATCATTTTTCAGCTCCTTACATAGACACGCCTCTATGTATTGCTTAAAAAAACTTAATTGGCAACATCTTTTTCACAATCAGACCGTTGGCAAAGGCAGTGCTCATCAGCGGCTAACAGTTGGTCGGTATTCTGTTTAAACTCTTGGACAAACCTTTTTTGTAGGGAATAGTGTTGCCATTTCCCATCCTTTACCGCAAACACAATACCTGCATTTTGCAAAACCTTCATATGATGAGACAAAGTGGGTTGAGAAAAATCAAAATGCTGGAGGATATCACAAGCACAAAGTGATCCACATGAAAGCAGATCAATGATTTTTAGGCGGTTCGGGTCAGCCATTGCTTTTAGCATTTGAACGTAATTTTGATAATCCATTTTTTCTCCTTCCATTACATAGACGATCATCTATGTATAGTATAAGAGCTACTCCAATGGCTTGTCAACTTTGTTAAAACTAAATGGGGGACTTATTTTAAAATTGGAATTGTAACCACGATCCCAGTGTTGTTTATTACCCTATGTGGCCTCTGGTTATCATTATCGATTTTTGGTTAGAAAATATAAATCACAATTACTTTGGAGATGAATAGAATGAAAAAAATAGAGCTTTTTGGAACAGCTAAATAAAGGTGAAGCTCGGCACGCGCTTTGTCGAAACATCTTTTATGGTCGGAAAGGGAAGCTTTATCAAACGTATTTTGATGGTATGGAAGAACAACTAAACGCTCTCAGTTTAGTCACGAATGCCATTATTTATTGGAATACCGTTTACCTGGAAAAGATTGTGACGCAGATGCAATCAGAAGGGTTTGATTGTTCTGACGACATGATCGGCAAATTATCGCCACTGATGTTTGAACACATTAACTTTGTCGGTAAGTACACGTTCCAATATAATGAAGCGTTAGAAAATGGTCATTTAAGACCATTGGATGAAGCAGACGAAAAATAAGATTGTTCGGTTTTTAAAGTCTACCGCTACTTTTCGTACGAATGTTCCAGAGCTCTTTTTAAATAAAGCCAATATAAAAAATCATAAACGCTGTTAAATCAACGTTTCTGATTTTTTGTTCGGGATCCTACCGCTACTTTTCGTATGGATGTTCCATTGACCCCTAATTCTACGGGCTATAAATAACTTAATTTGCCAGTGTATAACGTTTCAGATTAAGCTACCACTAAGTTATAATAACCATATCGAAAGGAGATCAATCTAATGAAATATACGAAAACCAAAGCAGTATTAAATCAACTCGTTGCCGATTTGAGCCAGATGTCAATGATTATCCATCAGACGCATTGGTACATGCGTGGACCCAACTTTTTGAAGTTGCACCCCTTGATGGATGAGTTCATGGAAGAA
>NZ_JBNIIX010000028.1:0-13200 GCF_050106635.1 Levilactobacillus sp. LN180102 | reverse complement strand
AAGGTTGACATCGAGATAATTCATAAGAAATTGTTGACGGTGATCGGTTCAGCCGAACGCCCATTTGGATATTGGACAGCCCTAGTTCACAAAAGGTTTCGATTTTAATTCGTTCGGAATAGGCTATACTAGACAAAAGATCAGCTCCTAAAAGATGGGTTTGTGGTAAACACCATTTTAAAGGAAGCTGATCTTTTTTGTCCGAACAGCGTTCGGATTAATTTTACAATCTACCTATCCACAAAAGATGTTTTGCTGAGCTTAATTTGATCAAATTTAGGATCCTATGAAACCCCATGACTTAATTTTTATTGTGCTTGGTCAACACTTAATTCACCTGTATAATGGATTACGCAGGAAGTTTTAAGGGCGGTGGCTGTCTTTTCCCTTGCGAGGTGAGGCCCATGGGAACATGGAATAATCTTCAGGAAGGTTTCACAGTCAATGAGCGTCTTCCAGACACTCTCGTTGATGTTGCTGTTTGGCACGTTTTTAATCGCGCTCCTCAGCTATATCGACAAGCACCACAAATAAAAAAAGCCGCCCTGTGTAACTTTGGTAGAGGTCACAGGACGAGCTAAAATCGTTTATTAAATTTCTGCCACCGCCTTTGAAGCGGCTTGCACGGGAAGTCCTGTTTTCGGCGGGGCTTCCTTTTTCTGTTTCCATTATAGCATGTCCCTTAAAAACTGGCTAACGTTTCATGCTTCGATCAGATTCAGGATCAGGTTGTTTGATTTCCGGATTTTCTTCAGCAAATGCTTGCAGCTGTTTTTGTGTTCGATTACTGATTTCATGGTGTATATCATTTAGTTTATTTTTTAGTTCTGATTTTTGTTGTGGGTTCCTTGCTTGCTGAACTTGTCGTTGCAAACTTGATATAACTGATTAAGCGCTCGGGCTGATAGCTTTTTTATTTTACATTTGAATTACAAGTGCATACCCCCATCTTCATGCCGGTTCCGGGTTTGGTGTTGCCGCTGCTTTTTCGTCATTTCCCACTCAGTCTCTTTTAAGCCGCGTGCCTGTCTTTGTCGTTCGTAATCTTCATCATGGGCATATAGGGCGGTCATGATTGCGTTACTAAAGGCTGTCTTTAAGTAGTAGCTTGGACTAACTGGCTTGTAATTTAGCGGTTGATAATGTCCAATATTTACTTTTCTATACTGATCGTCCTTGGCTTGTTGCTTTTTTAACTGCTTTTGGATTTTCTCGATCTGACTGTTCTTAATCGTTGGATCAGCTTTGCATTCGCCAAAAAAGAGTTGTTTAGTGCCATCATGCTTTAAAACCCGTTGTAAGTGATGATTTTCTAACTGATCTAAGCTAAGCTGTCCCGATAAATAAGCTAGTCCTTGTTGATGTTCTTGGGGACTGAACACCTGTGGTGGATTTGCTTGCCACTGTTCAATTGTTTCAGCCTGACATGGCTTTAAAACAGGATCATAGTACATCACGGCTGTATAGGCTTGTTCCTGTTTAATCATTGGTAATTCATTAAAATTGCCGTTAGGAAAGGCCCTTTTCAATACTTCATGGTATTGCGTTTTAATGACTTGCTTAACGGCCATGATTGCCCGTAGGTCTTTGACTGCTCGAGTAATCTTTTGCTGCTCGGTTGGTGAATACTTTTCTAGTAGACCTTGATCAACGTGTTCTAGACTTTCTAAGCTATCATCATGAATCATCAGCGTATATTTAAGCTCGATTTTGACTTCCTTTTCTTGTTGCATTAATAACTTCCAGCCAACGTATGGCCGTTTGGTAAAGGTCAATAATTGTCGTGCCGATAAATCATCACGAATATTCATTAAATGTTCGTTTAATTCACTGCCTTTGAAAATCGTTTGTTCACTATTAGTTTCTTTAATCAATTCCCGTCGTTCAGCCGCGGTTGTCTGTTCAAAATCAAGCTCTGGATAAAGTTTTTTAGTCGTGCGATCAACTACTTTATTTAAGAGTTCATCTGCTTTTTTTAGTGAACTTTCTTGTTGGTTAATCGTCAATAATTGCTTAGTGACATCTTCACCAACAGCGTGCTTAATTAAGGTACTGTTTTTCCAATTAAATAGCATGCGCCGCTTATCATCTAAACTTTCCAAACTAATATAAGTTTTCAGTTCGTGGCTTAACTCTTTGACCACTTTTTTCTCGTTAAACGAGAAGTGTTTACTTAGGCTATCCAAGTGACCTCGATTAATTACTTTTTCTTGATTGTTTTTATAATTCGCTTTGGTCTTACGATATTTCTTAACTTGTTGGTTAAATTCTTTCCTTTTACTCCGCTTACTATTGATTCCCTCATGTTGAGTTGGAACTTCATCTATTCCTTGATTTTCAAAAGATTTTTCACTGATCCGATCCGGAATATTTTTTTGCTCTAAAACCTGATTGACACTAACTGCCCAATTATGACGCCATTCAATTATTTTTTCTTTCTTATCCCAATCGACCATCAGTATCTTTCTACTCTTAGGGTACTTGCTAGTTCCGGTATACATTTTATTGCCATTCTCATCTAAAATATATTGCTTTTTACTCTTGATTCCCCATGTTCCGTCTGGGTTAAATGGTCGGTTAGTTAACATCACATGTGCGTGCGGATTATCTTGGTGGTCGCGATGAATCGCTACATCAGCTACCATGCCTTGATCAACAAAATTTTCTTGCACGTATTTTGTCAATAATTCTTTCTGTTCATCTTCGCTTAGTTCAACTGGCAAAGCCACGTTAAACTCTTTCGCATACCGAGAATTTGCTCGCCGATCTTTTCTTTCTACTTCGTTCCATAATTTTTCTCGATCACTGGCCCATGCTGGTGCATTTTTAGGAGTTAAAATAAAACTCTCTGGTATGACTGACCGAGCATAGAAATAGTGGTGACCTTCTTGATCATCAAATAATTTTTCACCACTTCGATAAGCGGCACTGGCAATCGCACTTCGTCCTTTCCCAGCACTAATATTACTAAAACTCATATGAAAAATTGCCATACTAGTCACCACCTTTCTTTGGATCTATTGGTTGATTTTGTTGTCGCCATCGGCGACTTCTAATACAGGATTTTGGCACGATTTACCCCACAAGAATTTAGTGGGGTGTAAGTGCGCATTGACCTCGTTTCACTCAGTCTTCTGATTCTCTTAACTTTAATTTAGTGTATGCCTTCCGCTTCGCTATTTCAAATTTTATACTTTGACTTAACGTTTCCTATATGATATAGTTTCGGTGATTATTTCTAATATGATTGGAGGGATCGTTATGTCTCAAAGTAACTTAGAAAAACAAGAAGATAAATTAAAAGACCTTAATCAAAAAATTAAGGACGAAAAAAATAAGATTGAACAACGTCTAGGTAAACAAATCATCAGTCAAGCCAATTTAGATTATGCTAATTTATCTAATGACAATATCAAGTCCTTATCCAAAAAAGTATCCGAGTTTTTAAAGGAAAAGTCCGTAGATCATTAGTCATAGGAGATGGGGAATTCCATGCCTAATCAATATGAAAAACTAATTGAACAACAAGCGCGTTTAAAACAAAAAATTGAGCGGGAAGATTTTAAGTTACGCCAATCTAAGTATTATGAAAATCGACAAGCACGAAAAGCCCGTTCTCGCCGATTAATTCAAAAAGGGGCTTTATTAGAAAAGTACTTTCAAGCTAATAACCTCTCGGTCGAACAAACCGAAGAACTTTTAAAAACATTCGCTGACTATGTCAACGCCCATAAACCGGATAAATTAAAAAACGATCAACCTAATAACTAGGCCGATCGTTTTTATTTTCAGGATTGTTTTGGGTCTAGAATTTTTGGTGTTGGAAAGTATTTCCATTCCAAAAGTACTAGGCCCTTTTTGATAACAAAAAAAGGCATATAAGCCTCCCTAGTGCTATGCTTTAAGCGACGAAACTCAAGATAAGCGGGGTAGGAATAGATGTCTCAACTAGATAATACACTTAAATTACTGGGAATTACAGACACAAACATTCAGGTGTTCGGTACTCGTGAGGAATTTCGCTGGCAATATCGTTTTAATATTTCTGCAAGTATTGCACCAATAAATCAATCCCTGCTTGGCAGCTCTGCGTCATTACTGACTCAGGTTCACCAGGAAAATAATACGTTTTGGCTAACGTCGTTTCCGGATTAGCTAAGCCGATACAAACAGTCCCCACCATTACGCCCTCCAATTTATCAGGACCAGCCACGCCGGTAAACGCTAACGCAAAATCAGTACCGGCAATTTTGCGCGCTTGTTGGGCCATGCTTTTAGCAACTTCAGGACTGACGACGCCATATTTTGCGATCAAAGCGACCGGCACGCCGAGTAGCTTGGTTTTAGCCGTGGTGGCGTAGGTGATGAAACCGCCTGGATAAATTTGACTAGCCTGTGGTGTGGCGGCTAATTGGCTTTGAAAGGTCCCGCTAGTTAAGCTCTCGGCGCTGGTCAATGTCAGTTTGCGTTTAGCTAAATATTTTGCTAGTGTCGGTATATCCATATTGCATTCCTCCTCTACTCTACAGCAGTGAATAATTTTGGTACCGAAAGTTTCCGCTGTTCCGAACGATACGACTTGGACTTGCTTAACTTCGATATTAGTTCCAATCGACATCGGGAAATAAGTTCTGCTTAACTAACATCCGATACTTGCTAATAGTGTTGTTAAAAACAAGTGACAGTAGCCATCATATTACTTGAAAATATGTCTTATTCTTATAGTGTAGCAAAGCTGCGTACTTAACTAAAGGGTAGCGTCAAGAATCTTGTGTAAATGAAATGCCTTCGTACATATAATATGTATCTAACTTAAATAAATGATGCTTCCAAGGTGTCCTGGAGTCCTTGGAACCCTCGGCGGATCCGCTTCAGAGACTTCTCGTTATAAACATTAAACTGAGAAACCAGGAAGCGATCCAGTGAATCTTCCGTTGGAAATTGTTCTTTGTGGTGGGTGGTGCGCTTGAGATGCTTATTAAAGTTCTCAATCAGGTTAGTGGAGTATAGTGATTGCCGGATAGCTGGTGGAAAGTCCATGAAAGTGAGTAAATTCGGCATTTTAAGCAGATCTTTGATTAATTTGGGATAGGTCTGATGCCAGTTGTTGGCGAACTCATTCAGTTTCAGTTCGGCTGCTTCACGGTTGGCGGCCCGATGAACTTGTTTAAAGTCACTGGTCACGGCCTTGCGGTCTTTTACGCGAACTTTGTTCATCAGATTCCGCCCAACATGAACCAGGCAACGTTGTCGTTTGGCTTTAGGGAAATGCCGATTCAAGCCTTCATCCAAACCAACTAACCCATCGGCCACAAACAACAGCACATCTTTAACGCCCCGCTTGATCAAGGTTCCCAGCAGTTCAGTCCAGATTCCAGTCGATTCCGTTGGCGCCACTTGGTAGTTCAGCACTTCTTTCGTACCATCTGGACGAATGCCAATCGCAATATGAACGGCTTCTTTTTGAACGGTATCCCGCTTTAACGGCAAGTAAGTGGCATCTAAGAAGATGGCCGCATATTGTGAAGCCAGTCGACGTTGCTGGAAAGCTTGAACCTGTTCATTGACGGCTTTAGTCATGTTGGAAACCGTGGCTTTGGAGTAGTGAGCACCGTACATTTTCTCAATGAGTTCGGCAATTTCAGCAGTGGTAATTCCCTTGGTATACAACTGAATGACCGTTGTTTCTAAATTATCACTGTGCCGACCGTAGGCTGGCAAGGTATGATTTTCAAACCGGCCATTGCGATCTCGAGGAATGGTTAAGTTAAGTTGGCCGTACTTCGTATCAAACGAGCGCTCATAACTGCCGTTGCGGTTATTACCAGTGTTAATCCCAGCGTATGAGTAGCGTTCGTAACCCAAAAACTCTGCCAATTCGGTTTGAAGCAGCTGGTTAATCGCAATTTCGAGGTGGTGACGAAAAACTTCGTCCAAATCTTGCTTTTGGGCTAGTGCAGCGATAATTTCTGTGGTAAGTTCATTCATGGGGAATGCCTCCTGTGATGTTTTCTGTGGTTACTAAATATCATAAGGGAAGGCATTCCCTATTTCTATACAATTCAGAAATCTTTTATGCATTTACACAAGATATTTTACGCTCTCTTTACTTTTGTGAGTTCGCCTACAGAAAAAGCGCCACTCTTTTGTGAGTGATGCTTTGCATACTGCTCTCTGACCCATGGGTCTAAATCGCGTTCAATTTTATGGCCCGTTTTAAACGCATATGAGCCGTCTTGCCAGTACATGGGTGTTTGTTTGTGTTTCACCATAGGCAGGCCAACCACCCTATCAGAATACCCACAGCAAGCGCCGTAAGCTCTACTATCAAATTCTTAACGTTTTGTTGCCACACTGGGAATCCCTCCTTACTACTAAAGATGTATAATTATGACAGGAGGCGTCTACTATGCATTTTGACTTTAAATATGCGTTGCTGGAAAATTCTTTTTTTGTGCCACTTATAATACTAATTATCTTGCAAGAGCTCTTTCCGAATGACGATAATCGGCTTTTATTTGTTGAACTAGCACTGCTTCTTCTTGCATTCTCGATTTATTATTTATTGATTCAACGTCCTTTTATTCAGAAAAACCCAAGCTTTAAGCACTCTAATAGATGTTATAATGACAAATTAAGTTTCTATTTAAAACTATTAGCTACAATTTTAATTATTGCTTTTTTTGTGATAGATCAGTACCTTATTGGCTACATCATAATGATGCTAATATGGTTCTTAATTGATGGCCTTTCTACAGCAAGAAACTAGTTTGTCATTGCTACTTCCCCCTTGGTTTTGCTCAAACTAAAAGGACGATGCTTTTCAACATCGTTTTTTCTCCACACTGTAATACGCGGCTTATGTGGTCGTTGCGGCTTTTTACGTTGCCACCGTCCATCTTTAAGCTGTCGCTCTAACTCGCCCAATCAACGCGCCTCTGTGTGGCTGACAAGGCCAAATTTTGTATTTACCATCTGGCCCATGCTGACCACCTCCTACTGTAATAGTGATATAATTTAGCCGTATAAATTATTAACAATGGGGCAAATGGTTATGTATAAAAATATCCTTGTACCTGTAGATGGTTCAGAAAACTCTCAGCGTGCTTTAAAACATGCAATTGAATTGGCAAAGTT
The DNA here is from genome assembly GCF_050106635.1 of Levilactobacillus sp. LN180102. Taxonomy (NCBI): domain Bacteria; kingdom Bacillati; phylum Bacillota; class Bacilli; order Lactobacillales; family Lactobacillaceae; genus Levilactobacillus; species Levilactobacillus sp. LN180102. The sequence continues at coordinate 6,063 of NZ_JBNIIX010000028.1, read as the reverse complement.
AAGCGGTAGTAAACTCATCCTAGCGCATGTTATCGACATGAATGGTGTCTTCAACTATCCACAAGCTACCACATCTAGTACAGTTAAAGATCTGGTTTCTAACTTTCAAAAACAAAGTAGCATTATTTTAAATCACGCCAAGAATCAAGCAATGGATCTAGGCATTGATGCAACGACCATTCAAGCTTCGGGATCTGTTAAGGAACAAATTGCTACAACGATTCCTAACGAATATGATATTGATTTAATTGTCATTGGTAAAACAGGACGCGATGCTCTTTCACGTCTAGTCTTAGGTTCTACAACTGCCTACGTTGTACGTAAGGCTAAAGCCAACGTGACTGTCGTAAACATGGATGATTAGGTACCCAAGACTGGCTTTGGCTAGTCTTTTTATTTTGGGCAAAATAAAAACGCCATGCTTTTAGCACGACGCTTGTATTTCTTCCTATCCACTAGTTATTACTGTATCAATTCAAGCACAACTGCTGAAATAACAATCACAGTGACAAACATTAGAGTCTCTAGCTTATCTCGTGTCATTAGGCACATCTTCTCTCTATTCTGGCTCACTGATCAATTAACTTCAAAACAGTTATGTATGGCCGCCTCGTTGGAAAGACGGCCAACTGTATGAAAGCCAGCGATGCAATGCTGACTCATATCACTAGCGTTATCAAGTTGTCTTCGCAACACTAGTAAATGCGAATGGAGTTACATACTAGGTAATATCTGGGGGTATTTCCTAGTACAACTATATTGTAAGCGCTATTTAAATTGAAGGGTTAAATAACGCTTGTGAAATGTGCTTGGCAGTATTTATGCCCTAACAGATATTATGTATCAACGGAAGAGAGCGTAAAATATGGAGGTTGCTATTATGACAACGTTTGAATTAGAAGAATACTTGGAAGCACATAGCCAGATTGTCGCCAATTTTCGGGATAAATATGCTGCGTTCCTAAACGAACAAAACGCAGACCGCCCCACTAATAAAAAATGGAGTAGCCTGCGCATTGATAACGTAACTGATAGTGGTGTTAACCGGTTCATTGGCAATATCCAAGCCAAATTGAGTTCAGTCATGAAGCCTCGCCAGCGAAAATCTTATGATGGCTGGGTTGATTATATGGAACGCAATGAAACAATTACTATTTTGGAAGAGTCCCTAATGGATCTGGATTTTGTTTAAATAAATACCACTGGCACTCGACATTAGCGGTATGATTATACTAAACAGGAGGTAATTCTATGAAAATTATTAACGTTGCTTTGCATGTAAAACCCGAAATGACGTCACAGTATGAAACGTTTGTAAGCAAATTGGTTGTCTGTTCTTCAAAGGAAGCTGGTAATGAATTCTACGGTCACTTTAAATCATTGATCAATGACAACGATTACGAAATAATTGAACATTGGGAGGATCAAACAGCGGTCGAATCCCACAATGAAACTCCCCACTTTCAGAATTTCTTAGATCACATTAATGACTATTTGACTTCAGCTCCTGAAATCACGCGAATGGACTACTAATGATCGAAGTTATCTGTTACAGGAGGCACTCACAATGTTTTTACTGCTAACACTCATAGTTATATGGGCAGGATACAAGTTCTTCACACAGTGGATATGGTGGATCATAGGCATCATGCTACTGATCGACGTCTGGAAGATTGTTACGTCATGGCCCGCGTTGCTGATCATTGCTGGTACATGCTTCTACTTGCTGTATAAGCGTCACAAGGAAAATATGCCACGCAAGAAAGTTGAACCTACATTGTCGGGGCCAATTAATATGCAAGGCAAAAAATACTAAGCAAAAAGCCACTGAAAATTATCTTTTCAATGGCCCTTTATTTAGTATTTATCTTATTTAACAGCTTCTTTAAATCTCTATAAGAACAATTAAAAAAATCAAAGTCGCCCTTTTTCTCAGTGATCGTATATGGCAATTTATTAGCAAGCTTATTTAAATCACCAGCAGATAAGCCAAGCTTTTTCGCCTTGATCGCAATTTTTTTCTGTAGTTTTACTCTAGGAAGTCCAAAAAGCAAGTCTGGAATTGAAAAAGATATAGCATCAATTATAAAACCAAACACGAATTCAATAAAATTTACCATCATATTGCCACCTAGCATACTGTTTAATTATCAACAGAATTTAAAAAAGCGCAATACCAATACCATTTGTTATTGTTCAGCGATCGACACAGTGTTACTATTAGTTTCGTTCCTACATTCCATTGGAATTTTCAGGTAAAAAAGCCAACTAAGAAGATACCCTCATACTAACTTCTTAGATGGCTTTTTTGTAGTTATCTTCCAATATCTTTGAAGCTGTCCTTGTGGTAAGAATAATTATGTTTAATTTTATTTTTAGTAAACACATTATAATGATCCATATGGTGATAATTCTTTAAAACTCTGCGATTCGAAATCCTTTCTTTCGATAACCAAAACTCTCCAAACGTTTGATACTCATATTTATAATGACCATTTAGAATGTAACTAACCCCAGAGCCGTGAGTAACTTTCTTACTTAAGCTCTGGATAAAAATTTTATTTGCTCCACTTTTCTTAGTGCTATACGTCAACTTACTATTTACATACACATTATTTTTCGTAATTTTTATTACAAAGAATTTATTTTTACCTCTATACTGATACCAGGTGCCTCGTATAGATTTAGGTGTAGATTGCGCTTTAGCTTGAGCTGTTACCCCTACAGTAGTTATAAATCCAAGTGGCACCAACAACATAACCATAATCTTCATTATTTTCGCCATATTTACTTCTCCATTCCGCAATAACAATGTACCAGAACACTAACCCTTAGCCTAAGTGAAAAATTCTCATTACCTGATTTAACACAACCGGAACGATGTATCCAATTACACACAAGATAATACCGGTTTTTTGAATGACCGTTAAGTCTTTAAAATCATGCCAGAACCCCACAACTAGACAAATAACCCCAATTAAAATTAAGAATGGAATTAAAACTGCAATATTAACCCAATTAATCATGTGATCACCTCATCTATTAGCTATACCGATTCTTACTTTACATAAGGTGGCTTATCCCAAGTAACCCCCTCACTCCCTGATAAAACAACGATCCGTTATTTGGCCTTTGTGAAATTTGACGGGAGAGGAGTGGTCTAGATGAAAAATCCCAAAAAAATCAGTAACTCACTTTGTGAATTTAACCGCCTAAACTCCTAGACCATTGAGCCAATCGTGCCTGACACCAGTCCAAAAAATCCCGTTCTGAAATCGTTGGTGTTCCCGTCAATAACTTTTTTGTGATGGGCTCCTCACCTAAAGCCGTCTCAATTAACCCAACCACTAAATAATCTGTCTGTTTCGTAACCCAATTTTGTGGTTTCGCCCCAAAGACTTTCGCCAAACTAAAAGCTTGATCCCTATTCATGGTAGTTAGACGTCCGGTAAAAGCAATCTCACAATCTCTTAAATCAAGCATTTTAAATCATCAACTTTCTTGATTCTAATGTTGGTTTTGACTTGACGGGTTATGGTTTTCCATTCAGTTTAGAGGGAGTGACGTTTTGAGCGCAGAATTGTTCCCTGGAAACAGTTATTTGGAATAACTGAACCAGAGTACAATTCTACTACTAAAAGTTTCCCCTTAGTTCGTCGGTCGTTAACGCCCGTCGCTTGTCTGTACAATTGCGGTATTGCTACCACCACTCATTATAAACCTACGTTTTCGGTTTAGCCTACTAAAAAACGCCCTAGCAGGCGTTGATGATACGTATTTATTTTTGTTCGATCACCAACTAATCAGTGGCACCAAGCCGAAGCTTCGTTTTACCACCCGCGCCGTTAATGGCCGCGCTCACCATTCACCACCCAGCCGTACAGATGACCTTGTTGTGGTATAGCCAGACTTATTGAAGTCGCACTGGCAAACGTGTCCCCTTGGATTTAGACCCCAGCTTGTCCCCTAGGGCTTTAAAAATCGCACCGGCCATGATATAATAGTCATTAAACAAGTTGACTTTTATGTGGCGCTCACCGATTCCAGTCGGTGGGTGTTTTTTTATGTTCTATTTTATGTCTAAATAATATCTCAATAGCAAGAATAAGTAAAGGCGCTTTTTACATAGTTCTATAGAACCGTGTAATCTATAATTCTATAAATCTATAGTTCTATAAATCTATAGATGTTCATTTCTATAGTTCTATAAATCTATAGTTCTATAGAGCTGCTATGTCGGCAATATTCGCTATTTATTAGAACTATAGATCTATAGTTCTATAGTTCTATAGATATTAATTTCTATAGTTCTATAGATTTGAAGAAAATTTTCTATAGAATTTTATTTTTTTGTGCTATAATTTTTCCCAAAAGGATGTGTCTATGTTGACCACAACTATTACAACCGGGAATTTTAAAGGTGGAGTTGGAAAAACAACTAATGCTGTTATGATTGCTTACACCTTATCCAATAGAGGGAAAAAATCCTTAATAGTAGATCTTGATCCACAAGCTAATGCTACAGACTTGCTGTTTACAACAATGAGCCAAGTGTATGGAACTAAACCTGATTTTAGCGAAACGCTTGAAGTTGCTTTAAAAAAAGGTAGTTTAGAAAATGCAATTGTTCATGTAAATGATAACTTAGATTTACTTCCATCGGATGATGATTTACAGAACTATGATAAATTTCTGAGCTCTTCGTTTCCTGATGACTACACACAAGATCATTATTTCTCTAAACTATTATCAAAAATTTCAAGTAAATATGATTTTGTAATATTAGACGTTCCCCCACAATTAAACAAATTTACTGATTCCGCTTTGGTTGCAAGTGATTACGTTATTGTTATTTTGCAAACCCAAGAGCGCTCATTGCGAGGGGCAGAAACATACGTTAAGCACTTATTGCAAATCAAAGACGATTACTCTCTCGACATTGATTTGTTAGGCGTTTTACCTGTCTTACAACAAAACGGAAATGATTTAGATTTAGACGTTATCGAAGATGCAACTACAAGCTTCGGCAATGCAAACATGTTTAAACAAAAGGTGCGTCAGATGGCTAGATTAAAACGATTTGATCGCACTGGTATAACAAATAATGCTAGCCATGACATAAACGACAGAAGGGTTCACCATCTTTATGATTTGGTTGTAGATGAATTATTAGAACGTTTAAAATTGATTAGAGGTTAAAAAATGACTGCTAACGATAAAATGGGATTAGGTGCTTTTGGAGAAACTAGAAAGAATAAAACCACACGACCTCAGAAAATTGAGCCACAAAAATTTGAAGAACAACACAGAAGCATGCCAAATGACCAAGTACTAATTAAGCCAAAACGTAGATTGACAGCAAAAGATACTCCAAAGTCTGTCCAGGCACAATTAGACACTCATATGGCCATAAAGCAAATAGCTACCATTGAAAATAAGCGAAACTATGAGGTTCTCAACGAAATCGTTGAAAGCTATGTTCAGAATATGCCAAGCCAAAGCAAAAAATTGGTAATAGATAGTGTTAGAGCTGTTCAACAAAATATGCGCGATTTTTAAATATCTATAGATCTATAGTTCTATAGAATGGACGTTTTGTATAACTGCCAAATTAACGAATAACGCCACGTCCTCAGACAACACGTTCAGCTTTTAGACGTATACTTGTCCGTTTAAATGGAGCAGAATGCACACAAAAAAGTCCTCTATTATGCGGAATAGAGGACTTTTTTGAAATCAGTACATACAGGCTTTGCTTAGGAGCGTTGCTTGTGTCCATTTAGGACATACACAATTATAGCACGTATTTGACAACTATATACACGTATAAACAAACAATGCACGAGAATGCGTTTATATTACGTCTGAAAGTCAAGTCACGAGATTTTCACGATATGGTAGATTGCAAATTTAATCCGAATTTTTGGACAAATTTGTCACCATAACCTGATACGGTGTTTGCCAGTCGAGTATTTTAAGCGGTCGCTGGTTAATTTGGAGTAACGTCGTCGTTAAATCTTGAGCACTAATGTGCTCAAAACGAGTCCCTTTAGGATAAAAATA
>NZ_JBNIIX010000027.1:0-15757 GCF_050106635.1 Levilactobacillus sp. LN180102 | reverse complement strand
TTTTAAGGGCGGTGGCTGTCTTTTCCCTTGCGAGGTGAGGCCCATGGGAACATGGAATAATCTTCAGGAAGGTTTCACAGTCAATGAGCGTCTTCCAGACACTCTCGTTGATGTTGCTGTTTGCAATGTTTATTTTAGCGTTGCTAACATACATCGACAAAAGGAACAAATAAAAAAGCCGCCCTGCGTAACTTTGGTAGGTTACAGGGCGAACTAGTGTCGTTTTAATATCTGCCACCGCCTTTGAAGCGGCTTGCATGGGAAGTCTTGTTAGCGCAGGGCTTCCTTTTTCTGTCTCCATTATAGCATGTCCCTTAAAAACTGGCTAACGTTTTAGGCTTTGATCAGGTTCAGAATCTGGTTGTTTAATTTCTGGATTCTGTTTAGCAAATGCTTGCAGTTGTTTTTGAGTTCGCTTACTGATTTCTTCGTGTATCTCATGTAACTGGTTTTTAAATTGTGCTTTTTGTTGTGAATTAGTCGTTTGCTGAACTTGTTGTTGCAAGCCTTGATAGGACTTATTAAGATCATGGGCTGATAGCTTTTTTAGATCATGCGCAGGCTCTTTTGGGGCTTCTTGTAAACCTAATTGTTTGGTTAAGCCATCGCTAAGTTCAATCACTTTGTTGCTCACTTGCTGGATCTCACTTAAAGCGCCATGGATTACGGCTTTATCTTTGGCCCAGGTGGCCACGTAACCGAGTGAGTAGTTGCTGGTATCAACGCCAATATTTTGCATGGCAACATACGCAACCGCTTCGGCTTGGGTTTCCTGATAGGCTCGTGGCCGATCTTTAAAGGCCGATTTTAATCCGTGTAGCTGGCTATGCGCATATTCGTGGTATAACGTCTTTAGTTTCAAAGCATTGTCGGGCTCATCGCCACCAATGACAATTTCATTAGTATTGGGTTGAAAATACCCCTTAGCCCCATTTAGCGTCGCTAAAGGCACTTCACTGACTTTAAGGTCGGTTTGCTGGTTTAAATAATCTTTGAACGCGTTATACAAGCTCGTTACATTCTGATGATCGGCTAAATTTTCTTTGACAAAATCCTTGGCACTTAACACTGGCTCACCGCTAGTTTGTGACACGTCAAAGACGGGTAGATAACGGTAACCGACAATGGCGCGTTCATCGGTGGTATCAAGACGCTTTTTCTCGGCTGGTGTTAACTTCTTAATAATCGGGGCCACAATCCGAATCGCTTTTGCGCCTCGTTTGACGGTGCGGTTAAAAGCCGTCTGCCATTGCTTAAAGCCCGCGAATTGAGTGGCTTGCGGATTTTGCGCATAAATCAAATCAATGTTTCTGGCGCTATAATGATGAAATTTAGCCAGGGTATTAAGATACTGTTTAAATCGGTCACTATCGGTTAATTTTAGGATTTGTTGTTCGGCTTGGGCGACTAATTGTGCTTTCCAGGCGTTAACGTCTGCTTTACTTGGCATTGTCTACCCCTCCTCATCTTCAAAAATATCATTCAATATAGGGGCTACGTTGATTTGAATCGGGGTCGTGCCATAAAGGGCGATGTAGCCATCAGCTAATTTTTGCCAAGCCACTTGATAATAGGCTCCGTTACCAGTGATTTCTTTTAAATACTTGTAGGTTCCTTTAGCCTGTAAAACTGGTAATTCACTCCCAATGACTGCTAATTTACTATCCATTTTATGATCTCCTTTGCTTTACTAATCTCACCCATTGTTTGGGTTTACTTTTAGGGTTGTCAAAGTGAACCTAAATGACGGGTTCACCAACCGGAACGTAGTGCAGGGCGGTAGGCAGGTTCTAATCAAAATCAAAACTTAATTTATGGCCGTCAAGCTTTAACTTGGCGTCAAACGACTTTCCTTTTTTACTCTTGAAACCCTTTAATTCGCTGGTTTCCCCTTTGGTGACCAGTGCTTTGATCACGGTCTTCCCGAGCGTCTTACTGCTCCATTTCTTGGGCAGGGTAAAGCTTTCGCCTTGCTTAGGCTTTACAATGTAAAACTTCTGTTTATTTAAAACGGTCGCTTGCGGTGTTTCTAAGAACACCTCGGCGTTTTTTTGCGCTTGCTGTTGGTGATTGATTTGTTGCTTAATGGCTGCATTGCCGGTTAATTGTGTGGGAACATCAGCGATTAGCTTGGCCACAAACTTCTTGATTTGGCTCAAAAAATTATCCGGAGTGCGTTCTTCGGTACTGATTTGCTGTAACGCTTGCTCCCATTTAGCCGTCATTTCTGGGCTAGTTAGCAAGGGTTCGAGTTCAACCGCTTTACATAAAGTAATTCCGGCTTCACTGACGTGTAGCTTGTTCTTTTCAGTGACGAGATAGCCGCGTTTCTTTAACACTTCCAGCACATTGGCCCGGGTTGCACTTGTCCCAATGCCTTGCACATCTTTAAGAATCGCTTGGGCTTCTTCATCATCAAGCGTTTTGCCGGCGGTCTTCATGGCCGTAATCAGGGTACCTTCGGTAAAGGGTACCGGTGGTGTCGTTTCTTTTTGCGGTGTTTGCAGATTCGCTGGAACTTGGTCGCCTTGGTGAACAATCGGTAGGGTGGCTGCTTCTTGCTGGTCGGCTTTGTGATCATCAAATAAAGCTTGCCAACCTTGCTTAGTTGGGACCTTACCGGTTGCTTTAAAATTAGCATCGCCGACTTGGGTAACAATGGTGGTTTCTTCATATTCGTAAGGATCAGCAAACATCGCTAATGTGGTTCTTAAAACCAAATCATAAACTTGTTGCTGTAATTTAGGCAAGCTGGCTAGTTTCTCTTTCGTCGGCACGACTTTAGTCATGATAATGGCGTAGTGTTCTTCAACCTTTTTTCCATTAACATAGCGCTTATTTGGGGTGGTATTGGTTAAAGCGACTTGTTTAGAGACTAACCCCAGATACTTCGTCAGATTAGCCACTAAATACTCAAATTCTTCATCAGTGATATAAGCACAATCGGTGCGGGGATAACTGAGTAGTTTGTCTTCGTATAAGCTTTGAATAGCCGCTAAGGTTTGGCTGGCACTGGCGTGATAACGTTTATTCATGGCACTTTGGAGACTGGATAGTGAGAATAGTTGGGGACTAGCTCGTTTTTTGCCTTGCTTTTGGACGTTCTTGATTAAACCGGCCTGTGAGCCTTTCTGAACGTGTTTAGCTTGCATGAATGTCATTAGCCCTGCTTCGTCTTTAAATCGCTGATAGGGGTCTAATTTTGCGACAATTTTTTGCTGATTGGCTAAAATTTCCGCATTTAGTTCAAAATAGGGTTCCGGCTTAAAGTTTTTGATTGCCTGGTCTCTTCGATAAACCATATACAAGGTTGGCGTCTGCACGCGACCAATTGAGTACACCCCGCGCACCCCTTTTTGTCTTAACAACAAAGTATATAAAGGACTGCCATTCATACCAATTAACCAGTCACTAATTTGACGGGTTTGGGCTTCTTTATAAGCCAAATAGTCTTTGTGCCAATCACCAAGATTTTTAAAGCCGGTAATAATCGCGTCTTTTTCTAGGCTATTCAACCAAAGGCGCTTAATCGTTTTCGACTTAACATCAATATGCGCTTGGTTCATGATCGACCACGCGATATTTGACCCTTCTCGACCACTATCGGTGGCCACAATAATGGTATCGGCTTTCGTTAACAGGTCTTTAACGACCTTGAATTGGGCTTTTTTACTAGCTGACACTTCAAACTTGTATTTGTCTGGGAAAATCGGTAAATTAGATAAGGCCCATTGCTGGTATTTCTGATCATATTTATCCGGTGTGGCTAGTTCAACTAAATGTCCGAGACCATACGTGACAAGCGTATTATCGGGCAAAACAGGGTCACTAACCGTATAGTAACCCTGTTTTTTTGTGCTCTTTTGAAAGGCTTGGACGTATAAACGGGCTTGACTGGGTTTTTCAGCTAAGATAACAGTGGTCATGTTCGTTCACTCCTTATGATTCAATTTTTGATCTAATTCTGTTTTGCCTTGTTCAGCCGCTTTTAACCAGGTTTAACGGTGCATTTTTTATTCCGATTACAAGTGCATGCCCCCATCTTCATGCCGATTTCGAGTTTGGTGTTGCCGTTGCTTTTTCGCCATTTCCCACTCAGTCTCTTTTAAACCTTGCGCCTGTCTTTGTCGTTGGTAATCTTCATCACGAGCATATAGAACAGTCATGATCGCGTCACTAAAGGCCGTCTTTAAGTAGTAGTTTGGACTAACTGGCTTATAATTTAACGGTTGATAATGTGCCAGCTGGGATTTTCGATATTGATCGTCCTTAGCTTGTTGCTCTTTTAACTGTTTTTGGATTTTCTCAATCTGACTGTTCTTAATCGTTGGATCGACTTTACATTCACCCAAAAAGAGTTGTTTAGTGCCGTCATGCTTTAAAACCCGTTGTAAGTGATGATTCTCTAACTGATCTAAGCTAAGCTGTCCCGATAAATAAGCTAACCCTAATTGATGTTCTTGGGTACTGAAAACCCTCGGTGGGTTTTCTTGCCATTGTGCCATTGTTTCGACTTTTAATGGCTTTAAAGTTGGATCATAGTACATCACGGCTGTATAGGCCTGTTCTTGTCTAACTAGTGAAAGATCATCTAAATCACCATTAGGAAAGGCTCTTTTCAATACTTCATGGTATTGCGTTTGAATGACTTGCTTAACTGCTATGATTGTCCGTAGGTCTTTGACTGCTCTCGTAATCGTTTGCTGTTCTGCTGGTGAATACTTTTCTAGTAGTCCTTTATCGACGTGTTCTAGGCTTTCTAAGCTATCAGAGTGGATCATTAGCGTATATTTCAGATCAATTTTGGCCTCTTTTTCTTGTTGCATTAATAACTTAAAACCAACGTATGGCCGCTTGGTAAAGGTCAATAATTGCTGGGTCAATAAATCATCACGAATATTCATTAAACGTTCGTTTAATTCACTGCCTTTGAAAACTGTTTGCTCGCTTTCGGTTTCCTTAATTAATTCTCGTCTTTCAGCTTGCGTGGTCTGTTCAAAATTAAGCTCTGGATAAAGTTTTTTCGTGGTACGATCGACCACTTTGTTTAAGAGTTCATCTGCCTTTTTTAATGAGCTTTCTTGTTGGTTAATTGTCAATAATTGTTTAGTCACATCTTCACCAACTGCATGTTTAATTAAGGTGCTATTTTTCCAATTAAATAGCATGCGCCGTTTATCATCTAAACTCTCCAAACTGATATAAGTTTTCAGTTCATGGCTTAACTCATTGACCACCCGTTTTTCATTAAACGAGAAGTGTTCACTTAGGCTATCTAAGTGACCTCTATTGATTGCTTTTTCTTGGTTGTTTTTATAACTGGCTTTGGCTTTGCGATAGTTCTTTACTTGTTGGTTAAATTCTTTTCTTTCATACCGCTTACTATTAATTCCCTCGTGTTGGGTTGGTGTATCATCTATTCCCTGCTCAGTAAATGATTTTTCACTGATCCGATCGGGAATATTTTTTTGCTCTAAAACCTGATTGACACTAACTGCCCAATTATGACGCCATTCAATTATTTTTTCTTTCTTATCCCAATCGACCATCAGTATCTTTCTACTCTTAGGGTACTTGCTAGTTCCGGTATACATTTTATTGCCATTCTCATCTAAAATATATTGCTTTTTACTCTTGATTCCCCATGTTCCGTCTGGGTTAAATGGTCGGTTAGTTAACATCACATGTGCGTGCGGATTATCTTGGTGGTCGCGATGAATCGCTACATCAGCTACCATGCCTTGATCAACAAAATTTTCTTGCACGTATTTTGTCAATAATTCTTTCTGTTCATCTTCGCTTAGTTCAACTAGCAAAGCCACGTTAAACTCTTTCGCATACCGAGAATTTGCTCGCCGATCTTTTCTTTCTACTTCGTTCCATAATTTTTCTCGATCACTGGCCCATGCTGGTGCATTTTTAGGAGTTAAAATAAAACTCTCTGGTATGACTGACCGAGCATAGAAATAGTGGCGACCTTCTTGATCATCAAATAGCTTTTCACCACTTCGATAAGCGGCACTGGCAATCGCACTTCGTCCTTTCCCAGCACTAATATTACTAAAACTCATGTGGAATATTGCCATGTCAGTCACCGTCTTCCTTTGATTCTATGGGTTTTGACCTTGTTGTCGCCATCGGCGACTTCTAATACAGGATTTTGGCACGATTTACCCCACAATAATTTAGTGGGGTGTAAGTGCGCATTGACCTCGTTTCACTCGGTCTGCTGATTCTCCTGAATTTACTTTTAGTGTATGCCTTCCGCTTCGCTATTTCAAATTTTATACTTTGACTTAACGTTTCTTATATGATATAGTTTCGGTGATTATTTCTAATATGATTGGAGGGATCGTTATGTCTCAAAGTAACTTAGAAAAACAAGAAGCTAAATTAAAAGCCCTTAATCAAAAAATTAAGGACGAAAAAAATAAGATTGAACAACGGCTAGGTAAACAAATCATCAGTCAAGCCAATTTAGATTATGCTAATTTGTCTAACGATCAGATTAAGCTTTTAGCCAAGCAATTTTCTGAATTTTTAAAGGTAAAGTCCGTAGATCGTTAGCCATACGAGATGGGGAAATTCCATGTCTAATCAATATGAAAAACTAGTCGAGCAGCAAGCGCGTTTAAAACAAAAAATTGAGCGGGAAGATTTTAAATTACGACAATCTAAATACTATGAAAATCGGCAAGCCCGCAAAGCCCGTTCTCGCCGATTAATTCAAAAAGGGGCTTTATTAGAAAAGTACTTTCAAGCTAATAACCTCTCGGTCGAACAAACCGAAGAACTTTTAAAAACATTTGCTAACTATGTTAACGCCCATAAACCGGATAAATTAAAAAACGATCAACCTAATAACTAGGCCGATCGTTTTTATTTTCAGGATTGTTTTTTGGCTTAATTTCTGGATTGTGTTTAGCAAAGTCTTTTAACTGTTTTTGAATTCTTTGTGTAAGCTCGGCTTTACTTTCTTTGTGCTTCCTTTTACTTGATCGCTGTTGAATTATCTTTTGACCCTTACTTCTTCTTTTTGATTTTAGATCAAGCGTAAAATCTGAAATTTTATTTTGATCTAGCTTACTTAAATGACCGATTTCTTTAAAGTTTAAACCGGCTTTGGGAAAGCGATAAATATTACCAAGATCGACCCAGGAAGGTTTCTTCAACCCAGCGGATTGCCAATCTTGAATCGGATAATATTGTTGCTTGATATAAGCCGACTTCTTTTCATACTGAAGTAATTTTAAAAGCCTCGACCGTCTGCTCTGATACCCGACGAATTAAAACTGGTCGAGACTTGCCACCGTTAGTTTCTACAAAACTAACGTATAGGCTGACTAAGTCATTAGTCCTCATCTGGATCGTTGAGCCAATCAGCGACCTCTTTAGCGTCTTTGAACTCGGTGACTGGTGTCCCTTCGGTCGCCTTTAAAAAGCGTAAATTAGCTCTTTCTTCTTCGGTTAAAGACGCATTAAAAGGTAAAGCACCATTAGCAACAATCCGCTTGTAAAACATGTTAATGGCCGTGGTTGGATTTAAGCCCAATTCGCTTAAAACTGCTTCGGTATCATCGGCCAAATCTTTATCAATCTTGACTTGGACCCGTTTCTTTTCCTTAACTGCCATGATTGTCTCATCTCCTGTCTTTTGCTACTACCATTATACTACCTTTTGAGTACCTTATCAATAGATAAAGCCCTGGCCTCAAATCACTTGAGCTTGGCGTTGATCTAAAGGCTGAATTTTTGAGCTGGGTAGCTCTGGCACTCATTTAAAAGCCCCTATTCTTCTGTTTAAGCCATTTAAATCTAGCTTAAGCATAAAGAGGTTAGTAAGTCTTAAAACCGTTTAGAAAGGATTTTGCAGCCTTTTAGGACTAGTAGTACAACCCACTGTTATCGTTGTCGGCCGACTTTTCTTCTTCGGGGTGTTTGGCCGCATATTCTCTAGCCGCTTGTTTATTCCACCAAACGCCAAATAGGTTTTGCATGGTGCCGTATAAGTAGTTCTCAACATTCTTGATGTGCTTCTCATTGCTTTTGGGCTAGTGCAGCGATAATTTCTGTGGTAAGTTCATTCATGGGGAATGCCTCCTGTGATGTTTTCTGTAGCTACTAAATATCATAAGGGAAGGCATTCCCTATTTCTATACAATTCAGAAATCTTTTATGCATTTACACAAGATATTTTACGCTCTCTCTTTTTTTGTGCCCTGATAAATAAATCAACCGGCACTGTGCTATTTACTTTACAACTTTAAAATAGCACAGAGTCCCCACACAAGACCCCTAAGTAGCAATACCCTCACACAGCAACAAGCCTATTCTAGATATATACCTATGGCAATTGATAGCAGCACTTTTCACCCCGTTCTTCTCCTCGTCTCCATTACCCACGGTGGCGCTGAATCACCACTCACCGCTTGCATCTCAGTTAAAGTGCCAACTGTTGGCTCATACCCATTTGGTCCTACAGTAGGAACTAGGGTGGTTAAATACCCAGTCCACGCTTGACTTTGAGCCTGACGGCTCACCATAGCCGACTTAAATAACATGGTCACCGTCGTCAATAAAGTCGGCTGGTTACCACGCTGCACCCGCTTCAATTGCGAAGTTGCTTGTAATTGCTTCATAACCCGATTCAAACTCGCCGGAGAAATCCCTAACTCATCCTGAATTTGACGCGTTGACATGGCAACCGAAGCAGCAGAACCACCCATTCGATTAATCAACGCAAGCACATCGTTACGCCATTCATTAGCATGGCTGTATTGTCGTTCGGCACGTGGCTTAGCAAATTTATGCCAGCCAATCCCAACAACGACTTTACCTGAAAAATTAGGCACCCATTGATCCAATAGTCCTTGAACATAACTCAGTGCGGCCCCTCGATAGTCACCTGAATAAGCGTCTCTGACGCACTGTACAACTTCGCGATCGACCAATGGGTCATGTAAATTTGAATTAAAGACGTCAAGCATGTCTCTCGCACGCTGCTGAGAAATTTTAGACTGATACATCGCTAAAGCTAACGTCAAAACCGTGTTGTGACGGGCTAAACCTTGACCTGATTTGACTGTTGTCACTTTCAATAAGGCTTTAAACCAAGCTTGGTCAACCTGCCGACCTTCATCTGGGGCTAGAGAAATCACCTGTCGTTTATCCGGCTTCGTAACCGGAACTTGGGCAGCATAATATTGTGACCACTTCATCAGAGCGCTCACCTGGACCAACATATGTGCATCAAAAAAGACTAGATTGTCTTGCCGGGGAATTCGAAAAATTCCAAAGTTATTGCAGCCGACATCGACCCCCGCCACTCGTTTTTGAATCCACTGCCGCACAAAACTCGACATTTTTTGGGCTGCTTTTAAGACTGGAAACTGACCGCGTGTTTTCCGCAAAAACATAGGCTGATCAAAAACGTAGTAGATATGGAATCCCTTCGTAGTCCGCAAAATCATCGTGGGAATGAATAAGTCAGCAACGGTTACGGCCCCCAAGACCTCTTGCTCACGCGCGTCTCGTTCTTGTGCGTCGGCAAAATCAATATCAACGACCAGGCTATTAATTTGCGCCAGATTATTTTCCCGGTGTCCCCGAACACTCGACCGATTTTGCGTATAGCCAAGCCAGTTGAATGTATTGGGCGTCCAGTGAGTCATACGATCGGCGATGGCGTCAAGTGCTTCAAAAGAGGTGACCACGACACCATGTGCTTTTTGCATTGAATCTTTACTGCTGAAGAGCGCAATGGCCCCTTTTTTTGTAGGAGTTTCCATCACTTGTCCGGCAATATTAGAACGACTATTTTTAACTTTATAGGTATGTAATGAATCGTGTAATACCAGCTTTTGTGCAGTCTGAACCGTCTTTAAATCGTACATGGTGAGCTCACCTCCTTTCAAAATAAACACCTAAGTTAGCTTAATAGAAATGACATAGAAACCGAAAAAGCGCAGACAAAAAAGCAACTTAGCGTTATGCCAAGTTGCTTAAGGTGGACGTAGTCCGACTACCCCCGAATAAACTTTTAAATTTTTAAATTACCGCCTACGGATCTAATTAACTAGATCCAGTGAATTTGCACAGAAGTCGCTCACCACACGTGTCCCCTTTGTTTTTACCCGGCAGCTTGTCCCCTACCGTTTTGAAATCACACCATTCTCGACATCTTACCATTTTGCTGGTATAATCTTCTTAGTTGAAAAAGATGTTGTCGAGCGCTTCCCAATTGCAGTTGGGTGGTGCTTTTCTTTTATTCTCTTTTGTATTCTCTTATTTTTGAATATACCTAGAGTATAACCGAGCAAAGAAATGATGTAAAGGTGAACTTATCAAAATATATTTTTGACAAAACTCACTATATTTGCTATATTTAGTATATTCGATATAGCGAGTATATCTACTATATTAAATATACTAAATATATTTTGAGAGGTAATTACAATGAGAAAAGGACGAGTTGTAGTCTTAACAAATATGAAAGGTGGCGTCGGTAAAACCACTGACACCGACCTTCTTGCAATAACGGCAAGTAAACCTTCATTGTTCAATCAAAAAGTTCTCTTGATTGATGTCGATTTGCAAGCTAATACTACAAGTAATGTAAAAAGAACTTTTAATCAGCGTCATTTCCCACAGTCCTTTGTAAAGGCTGTACAAAGTGGAACTTTAAAAAATGCAATCTTTCCACTAACAAAAAATCTCGATTTCATTGCAGGTTCAATTGCTGAACACGAACTTACTGATACGATTATCGATAACTCGAAGAGTAAACGAGACCGATATTTATATTTGACAAAAATGGTAGACGAAATCAAATACGATTACGACTATATTTTTTTTGACGTTGCTCCTTCCACCGATACAGTTGTTGATGCAATAATTATGGCTTCTGATTATATCATTGCCGTACAAGAAGTTCGTAAAATGGCGATGGAAGGAACAAGTAACTTTATTGGAAAGTATTTACAACCAATGCTAGATAATTTCCCTGAAGAAGCACACTTTCAAGTTGCAGGTGTATTACCCGCACTTTTAACTTCTCACAAGAAGCGCCAAATTGAAAATTACAGAGAGACTGTCGAAGTTTATGGACGCGATAACGTATTCCATACTATTATTAAAAATCATGATCGTTTAGAAAATTTTGGCGAAGATGGCGTCTCGCTTGAAGATTATAATGACCGAAAAATGTTTGGACTTTTTGCCGATCTATTTTGTGAATTAGAAGCTCGAATTTCCTCTTTCGAGAAAACTGGAGATGTTGAAAACTTTACTTATAAATCAAAATATTTTGATGCACTTGAAAATATTACATTACCACTTGGCAAGGAGATCGAAATAAATGGCGTTGCTGAATAAAAAAAACAACAAACAAAACACAGAAGACAATAGGAACAAGCCCACTATTATTGATGACGATGCAAAGATTACTTATGGTGAGAAACAATATAAAGCCAAAGACAGGCAGCCTATACAAGTTGATCCTCCGGTGGCCGATATGGTTCGAAATATCAGCTATGCAAAAGATATGCCGATGTACGAAGTTGTCAAAGTCGCCATGGAAGCTTACCGTGATACTCTTAGCGACTCCGAAAAAATAATTTATGATATGCGACAAGACAAATAAATATAGCTAGTATATTTAATATACTAGCTATATTTATTTGTCTTGCTGTTCTTTATCTATCACGAACCACAACGAATATATCAAATATACTAAATATACTAAATATATTTGATTAAATGAAACCGTCTTGACTATCATATCTTTTATCCTGTTGTTCTCCTATTTTCAAATTCTACGCAAAGAAAAGAGCGAGAAGATGGGAAAACCCCAGTTATTAAAGTTGAACGTGTTCTCAGAATGCGCCTATTTAACATCTAATTTAAAAGGTTCTATACTTTTTCCTGTTGATAGCTTACTTAGGGGTACATGGAACATCGGTACGAAAAGTAGCGGTAGTGATTTAAAAACACGAACATTTACTATATTTCATCTACATCACCAAGCGGTCGTAGATGACCATCTTTTAGTCGTTCATCGTACTGAAAGGTGTACTTACCGATAAAATTAATATGAAATGACATCAGCGGTGATAGTTTCCCGACCATCGCCTCTGAACAGTCGAAACCTTCTGTGCGCATTTGGTCGATAACCTTCTCCAGATAAAGCGTATTCCAGTAAATAATTGCGTTTGTGACTAGACTAAGTGCGTTTAATTGTTCTTCCATACCATCGAAATATGTTTGGTAGAGTTTTCCTTTTCGACCATAAAAAATATTACGGCATAGTGCATGACGCGCTTCTCCTTTATTCAGTTGTTCTAAGATTTGACGAGCGTAGATATCGTCCGAAATGTATCGCAGTTGGTGTTTAGTTTTATATACTTTGCCGTATTCAGTAATAGCTTTTCCTAAAGTGGTCGGCTGCCCTTCACGCTGTAACGCTTTTGTGAGTTCAGTTGCGTTAACCGTACCCGCCTTCAAAGATCCGGCAATTCGTAAAATATCATCCCAATTCGTCTCAATTAAATGTGTGTTGATACGATTTTGAGAAACACCGTTTAAGATTTGGTAATCTGCAACCGGATTAATTCGCCATAGCTTGGTTGCCTGATTATTGGCAATTCTAGGACTAAACTGAAAGCCCAATAATCCGAATAAACCAAAAATCAAGTCACTATATCCTGCTGTATCGGTCATAATTTGAGTCGGTTTTAAGCTACTGGTTTGATTTAAAAAGCCTTCGAGTAAATATAACGAATCACGCAGCGTACCAGTTACTACCATGCCATGGAACCCAATATATTGATCAGAAACAAAATTATAAAACGTGATACCACGCCCTCGGCCAAAGTATTTTGGATTACTACGAGAGTATAGCGAACGCTGTGGCATTACGTAGCGGATACCGTCTGCTGACGCCATTTGGCCGTCGCCCCATATCATTGAGTTCTTCAACTTTTTATGAGCGCTAATAATGCGATTATTGGCCGCTGATAGCGTATCAATCCGCAAGTATTGATGATCAACATACATAAGTCTATCGAATTTTAAACTATTCGGACTCTCTTTAGATACTGGAACGAGCCCGATGTTGCACGCTTCAGCCAGCAAAACAGCCATAATACTAATATCAATATTTTTCATTCTAATTTCTTTTTCAGTCGTGTGGGTGAAGCATTGTGCTAACTGTAATTGTTGGTTAACTTCCAATAACAAATCCGATAAATCAATTTTAGGCATAAGGGTCCGTACACGTTGTCTAAATGCGATTTCGTCTTTTCGAATCCGAACCTTGCGTAATTTGGTAATCGTAATTTTGTCACGTCCATCAACTTCTGTAATTTTTGCCATTTCAGAACTATCCCAATTTTTGAGTGTTTCTTCGTACGAAAGTGCTAAATCTTGCGTCAAAAACGTAACTGTGGTCCCCTGTCAATAAAATAGACAATTTAAATAGAGACTTTTTTGTCCTATGCCACGACTAAATTTTGAATTTGAGTTTGATACTCATCTTCAAGTTGCTTTGGTGATTTGAATCCACAGTGACTGTGAATTCTAACTGTGTTGTAAAACGTTTCAATGTACTGAAAAACTAGTCGTTTAGCTTCGGAGTATGAATGGATTTTAAACCGATTTATCCATTCACGCTTAATCAAGGCATGAAACGACTCAATGCAGGCATTATCCCAAGGATAAGCTTTCTTTGAATAGCTTAATGTCATGTTAGCTGTAACTTGATTGTAAGCTTCAGACGTAAACTGACTACCACGATCACTGTGCATGATTAATGGCTTGCTAATATGGCGACTGTGCTTAGTCTTTTCAATAAGTGGGATGACATTCGATACCTCCAAGGTTTCAGATAAGTCCCAACCAATGATCCGTCGGGAGTACAAGTCCATAATACTGGTTAAATAAACGAATCCGTCATGAACTGAAATATAAGTGGTGTCAATGCACCAAACGGCGTTTGGTCGCAATGGATTGAACTGCTCGTCTAAAATATTTATTAGCTGTTTATCAAACTTAGAATTGCGAGTGGTAGTCGTCCAAGGGGTTAGGTAAACGGCGTGAATGCCAAGTTCACGCATATACTTACCAACAGTTCGTTCAGCGATCTTATATCCTTTTGAGCGAAGTTCTTGGGTGATTTTGCCGGCACCGTAAATACAAAGGCTTTTGAGCCAAATTGCTTTAATTTCACCTTGAATAAACTTCTTCCGAAGCTTTCGCGGTGATTGGTGATTATGACGCTTTTCTCGTTGATAGTAACCACTTCTTGAGATTCCAACGTAATCACACATACCATTGATGGAAGGGTGGGATTCCAAAGCGTGCTGAACGTCCATTTCTTGGTATACCTTTTCGGTAGTTACTTGCTCAGAATCCCGATTGATTTTTTTAACACTTCGATCGCTCCTTCAGCGTCACGAAGTTGACGCTTTAGTCGTGCAATCTCCTTGTCCTTATCGCTGGCAAAATTACCAGAGCCACGGCCAAACTCCCCAGTCTCAGTAAACAGCTTAATCCATTTATGTAATGTACTAGCCCCAATACCTAGATTCTTACTTATTTCATTCATGGTCATGTGATCCTTGTTATCTAAGTAATACTGAACGGCCTGTTCCTTAAATTCCTTGTCATAACTGTGCTTCGTCATTATTTGATCCTCCAATTTACTTCCTTAATTATACTAAATCAAAGTCTCTATTTAACTTGTACACTTTTTATTCTAGGCCCATTCAGAATCTTGGGAAAATGAAGTCTGACGGTTATTGGACTAGATATAGCACAGGTTCAACATTTGAAAGTATTAATTCTAGTGATATCAAAGAAGCTATCATAAGTATCCCTAGAATTGAAGAACAACAAAAAATAGGTTCATTCTTCAAACAACTGGATAACACTATCGCTCTTCATCAGCGTAAGTTAGATAAGCTTAAGGAACTTAAACAGGGCTATTTGCAAAAAATGTTTCCCCAAAATGGTAGCAAGTTCCCGCAATTAAGATTTTCAGGGTTTGCTGACGCTTGGGAAGAGCGTAAGTTTGCTGATTTTATTGATGTTAAGTCTGGAAAAGACTACAAACATCTGAATTCAGGATCGATACCTGTCTATGGAACTGGTGGATATATGCTAAGTGTAGATAGAGCACTCTCAGATATAGATGCTATTGGGATTGGAAGAAAAGGTACAATTGATAAGCCTTATTTATTAAAAGCGCCTTTTTGGACTGTCGACACCTTGTTTTACGCTGTTCCTAAACAAAATATTGACCTTCAATTTTCACTATCTATTTTTAAAAAAATAAATTGGAAAAAATTTGATGAATCTACTGGTGTACCTAGTTTATCGAAAACTGTAATTAACAGTGTGAGTGTTGCTGTTCCAAGTTATGAAGAACAGCAAAAAATAGGTTCATTCTTCAAACAACTGGATAACACTATCGCTCTTCATCAGCGTAAGCTTGAAAAACTCCAAGAACTTAAAAAAGGGTATCTACAAAAGATGTTTTGCTGAGCTTAATTTGATCAAATTTAGGATCCTATGAAACCCCATGACTTAATTTTTATTGTGCTTGGTCAACACTTAATTCACCTGTATAATGGATTATGCAGGAAGTTTTAAGGGCGGTGGCTGTCTTTTCCCTTGCGAGGTGAGGCCCATGGGAACATGGAATAATCTTCAGGAAGGTTTCACAGTCAATGAGCGTCTTCCAGACACTCTCGTTGATGTT
>NZ_JBNIIX010000026.1:0-21301 GCF_050106635.1 Levilactobacillus sp. LN180102 | reverse complement strand
TTCGGAATAGGTTATACTAGACAAAAGATCAGCTCCTAAAAGATGGGTTTGTGGTAAACACCATTTTAAAGGAAGCTGATCTTTTTTGTCCGAACAGCGTTCGGATTAATTTTACAATCTACCACACAACCAAAAAGCCATTCATCTCATCACGAGGTGGGTGGCTTTTTTGAGTAAGTTAAGTGACAGCATTGATTGATTGTTATATGATTGTGTATGTCCTAAATGGACACAAGCAACGCTCCTAAGCAAAGCCTGTATGTACTGATTTCAGAAAAGCCCTCTATTCCGCATAATAGAGGACTTTTTTGTGTGCATTCTGCTTAATTTAAACGGACAAGTATACATCTAAAAGGTGAACGTGTCGTCTGAGAGCACGTGATTATTTACTTTTTACTTTGTTAGCATCGCCGGTTTCCAAAGTCTGTATTTGAGTCGTAAGCGTATTTTGTTCAGACTCAGTTAACGATTCAAAAAAAGTTTTTTGTAATTGGGCTAATCCGTTTTGTTGAGTTGAACTATACCCTAAAATTACCATAGCTTTCATAAAGTTTTTTAGATGATTGTCAATTCTGAGCGTAGTATCAAAAGTAACACCATCTATTTGTTTAGACTTCGTTTTGTTTGATTCGTTTAGAGAAGATATGGAAATTTCTTTTTGGGGCTGGGGCGCCGATTTTCTAGGAATTATTTTGCTTTTATTTGAGTTAGGATTGTGTAAAAGTTCCACCATGCTAGTCCGCCCTTTCAATAATTTCTTGTGCCACAGAATCGTATAATCTAATTATTTTTTTATCGAACTGATCTTTTAGAAATACACCTCTGATTGAATATCTTTTGATTCTTTCCATATTACGAATTAGGGTTTTTAACATGTTTTCTTTCCCAAATTCTTCTTCTGCTACTTCTAATGTGCTGTGATCAACAGGCGCCCCATTCTTTAATAGCACAGGAAGTATACCGAGTAAATTCAAACTAGGTGCTTCGTATTCATCGATTACCTGTTCCTGTATATATTTTAGAAACGATTCGGCACCCTGAAGACTGTGCTCTTGAGTTTGAAGGATAATCAGAACCCAATCTGAAGCGTATAAGGCGCTATCAGAAATTAAGGAAATAGTCGGTGGCAAATCAAATACCACAAAATCATATTTTTCTTTTAGTGAAGCAAGTAGCTTGCTAAAATATGTAACTCTATCTTTATAATTATTTTTAAACTTTTTTTCCATAATCCGTGGGTACAATGAAAAATCTGCGCTTGATGGAATAAAGTCAATGTTTTTACCCAAAGTAACCAACGATCTTGATAAGTCCTCTTCTTGGATTGATGCAAGCAAGGTTTGATTAAATTTAATATCATCGTGGCCTAAATTAGCCGCGGTTTTAAAGTAAATATCTGTAGCGTTTGCTTGAGGATCGAAATCAATTAATAGCGTTTTTTTACCAGCACGAGCTAGTGCCAGGCATGCAAGCGTGGCATTTGTTGTTTTACCGGTGCCACCTTTAAAATTTCCAAAAGTAATTACTTCACCCATTATACTGACCTCCAATTAAGTATCCTAATATACAAGGATACTTGGATACAAGGATGATAACATACAAAGATACAAAGATACAAGGATACAAGGATACATTTCTTCTCAAAAGCCGTTAAATTAAGATTGACTGCAAGTATCCTAATATACTTAGATACAAGGATACAAGGATACTTAGATACAAGGATATGAATATACAAGGATACAAGGATACAAGGATACATAAAAAGAAATGTTGATTTATCACCAAACAACGAGTAATATTGGTTACATAAAATAGAACATAAAAAAACACCCACCAACGGGAATCGGTGAGCGCCACAAAAAAGTCATCATTGTTTAATGACTATTATATCATGGCCGGTGCGATTTTTAAAGCCCTAGGGGACAAGCTGGGGTCTAAATCCAAGGGGACACGTTTGCCAGGGCGACTTCAATAAGTCTGGCTATACCACAACAAGGTCATCTGTACGGCTGGGTGGTGAATGGTGAGCGCGACCATTAACGGCGCGGGTGGTAAAACGAAGCTTCGGCTTGGTGCCACTGATTAGTTGGTGATCGAACAAACATAAATACGTATTACCAACGCCTGCTAGGGCGTTTTTTAGTAGGCTAAACCGAAAACGTAGGTTTATAATGAGTGGTGGTAGCAATACCGCAATTGTACAGACAAGCGACGGGCGTTAACGACCGACGAACTAAGGGGAAACTTTTAGTAGTAGAATTGTACTCTGGTTCAGTTATTCCAAATAACTGTTTCCAGGGAACAATTCTGCGCTCAAAACGTCACTCCCTCTAAACTGAATGGAAAACCATAACCCGTCAAGTCAAAACCAACATTAGAATCAAGAAAGTTGATGATTTAAAATGCTTGATTTAAGAGATTGTGAGATTGCTTTTACCGGACGTCTAACTACCATGACTCGGGATCAAGCTTTTAGTTTGGCGAAAGTCTTTGGGGCGAAACCACAAAATTGGGTTACGAAACAGACAGATTATTTAGTGGTTGGGTTAATTGAGACGGCTTTAGGTGAGGAGCCCATCACAAAAAAGTTATTGACGGGAACACCAACGATTTCAGAACGGGATTTTTTGGACTGGTGTCAGGCACGATTGGCGCAATGGTCTAGGAGTTTAGGCGGTTAAATTCACAAAGTGAGTTACTGATTTTTTGGGGATTTTTCATCTAGACCACTCCTCTACCGTCAAATTTCACAAAGGCCAAATAACGGATCGTTGTTTTATCAGGGTGAATGGTGGTTACTTGGGATAAGCCCCATTATGTGAAGTAGAAATTGGTATACTAAAAAAGGCTCCCGGATAGATACTCAAAAGTTGGACTTTTCCACAGCCAATTTCTCACCAGCAGAAATTCAAAAGCAAAACCAGGATTTGGTGAACCATGCTAATGACTTCTTAACTGATGAAGACAGTGGCTTACCGGTTTTCTTAGAACCCGAAGCCGTGCAATTACTAAGTTTCTGGTGCCGCACTCCGCAACAAATGCGCCGGTTTATTGGTATCATCCTGAATGCTAAATATCGAGTTGAAAAGGATCATCAAGATATTGGGGTTCTAATCCCACTGGACGATGAAGAACTTAAACCTTTGATGACTAAAGCCTTGAGACGCTACTTTAACGCCCTGAGAAGCAATGAGAAGCACATCAAGAACGTGGAAAACTACTTGTACGGCACCATGCAAAACCTATTTGGCGTTTGGTGGAATAAACAAGCAGCTAGAGAATATGCGGCCAAACACCCCGAAGAATTCAAAGAGCAAGAGGCTCATTCAGATTGGCTCTAAAATCGTTTATCAGCCGTTTTAACTAACTGACAGATAAATACACCAAGCTTGGTTTGAAATGGCTAAGAAACTATAAATACGGCCAATAATAAGCAAAAAAATGAGTTAATTGGTTCTAAAGACCTGATTTTATGCAAATAGAGATCTAAGTCGTTTTAACCATGAGATAAAATTATCAGTAATTTAGATCATAAAATCCTGCAAAATTGCTGTTAATTAACTGAAATACCTGGTTAATAACCAGAAAACCAGGCCCGTTAGTATGCCAGTCGGGATTACCGCTAACAAATAATTCTTAATTTCATACCACGAGAACCGCTTTTTCGTGGCTTGTAACTGCTGATCCACTTGATCAGCGACTTGGTCCATCGTCTCTTGAATGGTCTGGTTCACTTGGTCGCTGAGTTGGCTGAGGCGCTGGTTGTTTTGGCCTTGCTCGGTTTGAATCTGTTTGAGGGCGGTCAGGTTTTGCTGACTGATCAGGTTGGTCTGCTTTTGGAACACTGCGTAGGCGTTTTGTAAGGTCTGTTTTAATTGGGCCTGCGAGCTGGCGTTGTTGCTGTCTAAGTTGTTTAAGGTCATCTGAAACTCTTGGTTGACTTGTCGGGCGGTCTGTTCGATCTGATGAAGCTGTTGATCGAGGGACGTTTTGGCTGTTGATTGTAGTTGAATCTGAGTGCCCTGGTAATTCCGGAGTTCGGTCAGGGTCTGATTGAGTTGGGTCAGTTGTTGCGTTAATGGCTCGTTTGGGTTGCTGGTTGATTCTTGATTGGGTTTGTCGGCTTGCCAACTCATTAAAAATCGTCTCCTTTTCATAATCGATCCCGAGCTTAGTGCCCCGAGACTTGTAATTGGTGCCTAAAAGCTGATAGGTGAGATTCTTCCCACGCTCCCATACTTTGACTGCCTGCTGCTTCAAATCGTCTTGAAAGGCCTGAAAATCGCGAATAAGGGGGTTCTGCATGGTGTGATCGACGGCTTGGCGGATTTGATCTTTCCAAGTGGGCTGCTGTTTAGCCCGGAGCTTAATTTCAGCCATCGAGCGTTTCTCGTGACGGTTGGGATCGGGTTGCGTGACCATTAAGCCATGTTCCTGGCAGACTTGATCCGTAATGTGGACTAAGTGATCGCGATATTGATGCCAATTACCGTGCATTTTTTGACCGGTTTCCAGGTTAATCGCACCAATGACGGCATGAACATGCAACGAATCGGTATCGGCATGTTCATAAAGGGCCACCTGTTGATTGGGATAGGCTTTGGCATAAACTTCTTTGGCAACGGCTAAAACAGTTGTCTGATCATGAGGATCTTGCGGATTAAATTCCAACGGGCTAAAGGCAATCCGGCTGGCATACGCTTGGGTTTTACCAGAATTGCCATAGACGGCCCGTACTTGTTTAAATTCGCTTTTAGCGTACTGAATATCTAAATTGAGGCCATCTTTTTTGACGGCCCGTTTTTCAGCGTAATTGACTAACCGGGACGCGCTGGTGGAACGTTTTATGTGAGTTGTTGCCATACGCGCTGCACCTCGTTTTGCAAGTCTCTTAATGCTTGGGGATCGACTTGACCACCTTGATTAGCATGATGGGCTAATTGATTGAGATTGCCGCCAATTTTAGCTAATTGATGAGTGATGTTTTGGGCATCTTGGGCGGCAATTTTAGGGGTAACTAAGCGCGCCCCCTGTGCCTTCTTTTTGACAAAAGCCGGCACGGACAGATTTAAAGTTTGCGCCGATCGCGCCAGCTTTAAATAGTCCGGTTCACTCACCCGAAAATTAATTTGTTTGCTAGCCTGACGATGAACCTGAGTCGTCTTTTTTGTGCTAGCCATATTTTGCAGTTCGTTCACAAGTCCCACCTCCGTTGCCCTACGGGCAATGTTATTCGAGATATCAAAAGTCGGGTCAGCCGCAGGCTGACTACCTCCTAATGATAATCGAATAATAGAGGCTTGGCAAGCAACCCGCATGATAGCCACAAGACTACGTTTGTGGCAGCTGCGGTGCTTGCAAGGGGGACAGCTAACGCTCCCCCTTGACCCCCAAGTTAGCTGCGCAATGCCAAAATGGTTAGCCGGTTGGCTAGCCATTTTTTGGCAAATCTTCGCGTTTTTTACTCAAAATTGCTATCGGAATTTGAGTAAAAAAGTCTTCCAGACAGGGGCTGTCGGCCGAATGATTTTGCATCATGAGCATGCCTTCAGCAGGAGCCTTTCAGGCAGAGTTTTGCGCAAACGGCGCAAGCTAATTTAGCTTGATCAAAAAAGCAGCAGTTGATTTAATCAACTGCTGCCAAATCCCCCTTTAAAGGTCTAACTTATTGAGTAAATTCAATTTTAATTGTTTTACCCATAGCATGGGCAATTTCAGCTAGTTTATCAAACGTTACATTATCGCCACGTTCGATTCTAGCAATGGTGGATTGAGGGACGTTTGCTCTTTCAGCTAAATCGGCCTGAGTTAGGCCAGCTTCTTCACGAGTATGATACAACGCTAAGGCACTGGCAGATTTTTCCTTTAAGTAGCAGCCCTGCCATTTCATCAATCCACGATCGTGATAATCATGTTCAAAGAAGTTGCTAACCGCGTCTCAGGAACTAGTTTACATCCAAACAATGTCATTGAAATTTTGAATCTAGTTTCTTAGATGCTGTCTAAAATCTCTTAAGTAATAGTGCTAAAAACGCTAAAACGACCATTTGCAGACTGGTGGTTAATTGACGCTCACAATTTTTCCAAAGTCGCCGACAATTCTCTAGCCAACTAAAAGATCGTTCGACTACCCAACGTTGGGGCATGACTTCGAATCGATGCAACTCATTGCGCTTCGCAACCTGCACGGTTGCGTTTAAATTACTGGCTACATCGAGCTGAAAATTAACGCCTGAATAACCACCATCAACTAAGACATTTTGAACCTGGCGTAAATGCATGGCATGTAAAGCGATCATTGCACTGGCCCCGTCTCGATCAGAGACGTTCGCTCGCGTCATGTGAATGGCCTGCGGAAAGCCATTGATATCAACTGCCAGATGGCGCTTAATCCCCGAGATTTTCTTACCAGCGTCGTAACCTTTGTTTTCAGCAGTAGCGGTGTTTTTGACGCTCTGAGCGTCAACGATAATAAAGGAAGTTAAAGCTGAACGTCCTTGGTAAGTTCGCCGAGCAATGACAATTTTTTTAAAACTTGTTCCAATAAAGAATTAGCCGTAGGCTCAGCTTTAGTTGACCAAATTTTGTAATAGTTGTAAACTGACCGCCATTCTGGGAAATCACCGGGGACTTGACGCCATTGGCAACTGGTTTTCAAGACATATAGGACCGCACAGAAGACCTCGTAGAGGTCATATTTTCGAGGCTTAGTTCGCTTACGAAAATTTTCTAAAGCTGGTCGAATTAATTCAAATTGTTGCCGAGTAATATTGCTGAGATAATTTTTCATAGCTTAAACTCGCTTTTTACATAGAAGTATATCAAAAATCATAGATCTTGGACAGCTTCTTAGAATTGCGATCATTACCAGCTAAACTCCTCATAGTATACTCGTTCCTCATTGATCCCATTATTCAGCAATTGTTTTTGCCAACTCTGCCCCAGCGCTAGCGGGCCTGACAACAGATAGGTTACATTGGGTCGAATAAGGTCACGCGGTACACTGCGGAAAAACCGCCCTTGCTGAATGTGCACGGTTAAATTGTTTCGTTGTGCTGCCAAGGTTTCAATTTCCTGTTGGTAGATCAACCCTGCCTTGCTATGGGCGGAATAATACAGAGTGATACGGCGGTTTGGCAGCCCACGCATTAATGAAATCATTGGAACTATACCGCTACCGCCCGTAACTAGAACCAACTCGTCATCAGGATGTTGTTTTATGATGGGGTTAAACCGACCATAACCGCCATCGATCAAAACCTTTGACCCTACCTTGGCGTGTTGAACGGCTCGGGAAAAGTCACCGTCTCCGCGAATTGCCAGCGTAATGGTTCCGTCTACTACGCTGTTCAAAATGGAAAATGGATGCAATTCTTTCAGGTGGTCAATGTTAGGAAAATTAACAAATACGTAGTCACCAGGATACAATTTCAGTGCATGATGCGACTTGAATTGAATCGTCAGCTCATAGAAGTTAGCTGCAATGGGTTGAATGGCTGTGAGTTTTCCTTGGGCTAAGCCGTATCGACTGCGCAACTTTTGTAGTAGGTAGGCACCCGTCACAAAAATGGTGTAGCCATTAAACAACCAAATATAAATGGTCATATTAGTGATATAGCTGATCAGTTGAACGTGGATGAAAACGAGAAGCACTGCAATCAAATTTAGCCTGTGAATCCATACGGATAACTCATGTTTAAACAAGATTTCCAATTGTTTTTTCAACCATAGCAACGGCTTGAACCGACTTGTTAGCCAGCCGGCCATAAATACCAAAGAATAAACCAGTAATCCCCAAAAGAGGTCAAATGCCCAGTTGCCAGTGGTTTTAATCCATCCATATGAACTTGTGCCTTCCTTGTGTAAGTAAGCTAATGCAATCGCAAGCATGCTGAGAACACCGTGGATAAAATAGATGCTGGGTAGGCCAATTAGTCTGTCAAGCCATTTCGGTTTGGTTGCCAAATATACCGCCAGTAGCATCCATACATAAGCGATCGATCCTATTTGAATTGCAAGGGACGTGCTGGTGTATAGACTGGGCAGTTCTACTGCCATGGCTTGAACCAGTGGCAGTGGAATAACAAAGAGGATCACGCCCCAAGTCAGAATTTGCCATACGGTCATTTTTTTCATGACTGGTCACCGTCAATCATGATCAATTTGTGAGCTGCTGTGAGCAAAATAGCGTTCAACTTGTGCGTTTCAGCAAAGGTTTGAAACGGTATTTGGCCCATGGAAATTGCGGTTGTGGCCAACATGTCGGCATCAATTAAGTTTGTGGCAATGATCGTGGCTTGGGTCAGGGTATTTGCCGAATCAAGCCGGCGAATATGGTCGCCCCTTTTTGACGATCCCGAAGTGGCCACCGCGCCATTGGCGATCTTGATCTCCCGAAGCATTTGGCCAGTATCTTCTGGGTCTTCGATACCAATCGGCCATTCGTACCCGCTGTCAACCAGCGCGCCAACCCGAATATCACCGGCACCGTTTAGGGCCACCGCGATGGCTCCGGTATTAAGCAACGGTTTTAGGTAAGTTTGAAATGCTCTTTCGATGGCCCACCCTTTTACGATGCCGGTGGGGTCGTATTGACCACTAAAGTTTGCGGTAAAAGCCCCGCTTGTCATTTCTTCCGCGATGACTGTCAAAGCAAAAACTTCCTGAAATTCAGCGTTAAAGTTAGTAACGGCGAGTGAATGACGTTGGTATTGGGTAACTAGCGAATCTGAGCGAAATGGTGAAAATAGATGGTCCACATGATCGAGATATGTTTGAATAAGAGTAACTGTTGTATGCCAACGTGATTCTGATAAGCTGTCGGGTTCACTAACAATCATAATGGTAAATGGCATTGTCATGGATTCAATTGTCTGCTGGTAAGTTTTCATTGGTCATTCGCCGCCTTTTTCAATGCGTTTTTCAGGGATCCGGTGAAGCCCTTGTATGTTTCACTGGCACCGGAAACCAACTTAATATTGGCACTCTGCGCAGTAATTGCTTCAGACTTATACGTCGGCAATGCCTGACTGCTGATCTGCTTATCGCGACGATTAACGTTTGGATATTTCAGAACAGTAACCTTAGTCAATTTGCCATTGGTCACAACCGCTTGGACCTGCACGTTGCCCCACTGAGTACTGACAGTTGAGCCAGTATACGTGCCATCCTTGTATTTTCTGGTTGAAGTCTTGCTGGTAGAGTTGGGACTGGACGATGTGGTCGTTGTACTCGATTGAGACGTCCTTTGAGCATCAGAACTAAGCTTTCCTCTAATAAATAAAAAGTAGTTATCGATGATGATGGCTGTCACAATCGCGAAGGTCAAGATCCCCACAACAAATTTTTTCATTGTATTCACCTCTAGATATAATTATATCTAAATATAATATATGAAATTTTTGCATATAATATATGAAATTTTGCCGGTTGTTCCTTAAATTTAGCTTAAAGCAATTTTTTACTGAAACTTGAAAGAGGCTGGGACATAAGTCCCGCCGATAAATAAACTGAGACGGATTTTGGTTCTATAATATTTGGTACTGATAGAAATTTTTCTATCCTAAGTACCAATTTTTATTTTATGCCTTGAATTTACACTTTAATTTTTACCAAAAATGCCACCAACTCTTATTGGGTTTATTTTTATGCATTCTTTTTTGTTTTTCACTATTCGACAAGGCATCGTCCTTGTCGTTTGATTGTTGCTGCTGATCTATCAATTTTGTTAGATGATCTATTTGGCGGTCTTTGCTACTTATTTGTTGGTCTTTGGCAGCAAGCTGTTTGTCACGTTGAGACTTTAAATCTTCTACTTCTCGTCTTAGAACCGACGATTCCCGTCAATATGACGGCTTATCTTAATGGTCTCAAACGGCGGTATTTCGCCTTACAAAAAGGCCACCCGGAGCAACAGTTCAAAATCCAGCTCATAGCCAGTTACTTGGATCACTTTACTAAAGTCCAAGAATCCAAAAACATGACGACTAAGCAACATCTGCTAATCGTTAAGGTGCCAATTAAGGACAAAAGTGTTAAGAGCTTAAACATAGCGGTCACTCATTTAGACGAAAAGATCGAACAGGTTAAACGGGATATTGAAAATGCGTTAACGGACTTTGATGTGACGGCCAAAGTGTTGACTAGTCAAGAAGTCCAAGAGATTTTAAAGAACTTGATCAATTTTAATGGATAGGAGGCAACAGTATGAGTTTTGGTGATAAGGTCATTGATTTATTTATGCCAACTAAAAAAGAAAGACATCAAGGCAACCGCGGGTCGATTCAAATCGCCGGGCCGGTGAATGTGCTGACTGGCTTCACCGAGGGACTGAATGACGGGACCAAGGAAACCGTTGATGTCAAAGTTGACCGGCACCGCATGTACGAAGAGTTCGTCGCGTTCGAAGCGAAAATTAGTTTGCTGAAGCCGTAATTGAGCACGATGACGACGACCTGGTCGATCAGCTTCACAATCAGCGGCGAACCGTGCATTAAGGTGAGGCCGATGAACAAAATCGCCGTGTCCGCCAGCAGTGACGCGCCGCGCAAGGTGAGTCAGGCCGAAGAACAGCACCACATTAATGCCGGTGGTGAAGCCCCCAACAATCAGGTAGCGCAAGGCTGTACCGTATTTGCTGTAAAGGGTAGTGATTGGTTTTTCCATAAAAAGGCTCCTTTCTCAGCGCTGCATGCAGGTATAAATCAACGAGGTGGTGGGCTGCGATTGGCCGTTCACCGTTAGCGGGTGAGCAGCGAGCTGATAATGGTAGGTGTGGGTCACATCGACCTGCTGGCCGCGGGTGGTGAGGTTTTGAACGGTAATCCGATATTTCCCAGCGGCGAGCTGGTGGTGCAGGCGGGCCACACTGCCAGCCATCGTTAACCGATAATGTTGCCCGGTGGCAAGGGTAGTGAGGGTGACTTGCACCTGACTACCAGCATGAATCTGAACGGAAAAATAGTTCGCTGGCGCGTTCACATCGACCACCTCTGCCAGCACGGTGCCTGGCGTCACGGTCTTGGGCTTGGCGTGATACTGCACGGATAGCTGACTGCGCTGGGCGGCAATCACTTGCTTTTGTGGCATCTGAGCGCCAAGCACACCAGCGGCCCCAAAGGCGACGAGTAAAGCAGTGGCGCTATTGAGGAGGCTAGCTTGGTTCGCCCAGCGGGGACGCGACTGTCTGGCCTGACGCGGGATGGCCGCCAAAGCCACCCAGAGGAGCGGCAAAATGGCTTGACCATAGCGCGGTTCAACTTCCCACAGTAGGGTGTGGAAAGCCAGGTAGCCAAGGGCAGTGGTCACCGCCAGCAGTGCAAGGATTTGATGCGGGTCGGTCAGATCTGGCCGCCACCGTAAGAGCTTCAGCATCAGTGCGCCCCACATGAGCAGGGTCGCGGCCACATAGCCAATCACGGTCAGTCCCTGATAGAAGCCAGCATGATTACTGTACCAACTAGGCGCGGCGCGGAAGCCGCCGTTGTACCAGCGCTGAATGCCTTGGACATTGAGCACGATGCCTAACTTCACTACCCACAACCGGATGACGCCAACCACCCCGAGAGTTTTGATGCGCTTGGGGATGGTTTTCAAATTGTACCGCTGGCGGGCGGCTTGGCTGGGCAGCTTGATAGCACGTCCGACATCCTTGCCGGAGTAGCCGCCGTTGCTGTGCTGGTTGTAGCCCATCAAGATCCAGTTGGTCGCCGGGAACGAAAAGGCGGTGCGGGGTTGATAATTGGCTGCCACGTCAATGACTTTGGTCGCCGGCAGACTCAGCCCGAAGCCCAGCACAATCAAGAGGATGGGCAGGGTCAGTTTGGCTTGTCGCCAGAGGTGCTGACGGGCCAGAATCAGGCCGACAATCAGCAGAGCTGGCAACAAGACCACCAGATTAGGCTTGAGCATGGCGCCGAGCATCACGGCAACAACTAGTCCGCTGCCGGCAAACCAGCGCTGGCGCGACGTTTTCTGCGACCAGTTCAGCAGACTCCGCATGATGATGAGCAGCACCAGCATCGTTGGCAAGTCAGAGTAGAAGACTTGCAGGTAGTAGGTGTAGGCAAACGGCGTCAAGGCGAAAAAACCGAAGGCCACGACCAGCAGGCTGGCGCGCTGGCTGAGCTGCCAAATCGTATGCAGCGCCAGGGCAATAAAGCTGTCCAACACCAAGATACTCAGCAGGTGCACCGAAAGATTGGTGCTTAAGCCCACCAGTTGCGTCAGCCGCAACCACAGGGAGAGCAGATAAGCCAGCGGCACGTTATTGGCGTAGCGCCAGAAGTAGGTGATATCCCAGGTCATGTGGCCGGCGGCGAGCTGGTCGGCTTGCGACAGTACCCGGTACGGATCGTGGTAAACGGTGTTGGGCATCACGTGCAACACGACCACCTGGGCAATCAGCATCGCCAGTAAGCCAAGGCCAATGCCCCAGCGCAGCTGCCTTGTAGACAAATGGTCAAGTCGGGGCGCCCCGAAGTAAAGCCCCGCGCCCAGGAGCACTACCACCAACAGCGCCGGCACCCCGAGCACACTGGTCAGGTTACCGATGCTGCCAATGAGCAGGCAGAGGATTAAAATTGCTGGCAGAAAGGCGGGTTTAATCTTTTTCATACCCTCACCTTAATCCAGAATCGTTTGCACCGTGTAGCGCGGGCGATGTTTAACTTCGGTGGTGAGCTTGCCGATGTATTCACCAATCACCCCGAGGCTGATCATTTGGATGCCCCCAACGAACCACAGCGACACCATCAACGCCGACCAGCCGTGCACGGTGAGCCCCAGCATTGTCATGACAATGGCGTAAACCACCATGCCCACCGCCAGTAGGCAAGACAAGGTACCCAGAATGAGAATGAACCGCACCGGCGCTATCGTCAGGCTGGTAATCCCGTCCCAGGCAAAGGCCAGCATTTTTTTCAGCGGGTACTTGGATTCGCCCGCCATGCGCGGGGTGCGCTTGTAGAAGACTTCGGCAGTTTTGAAGCCAAGCTTAGGAATCAGGCCGCGAATGAAAATGTTACGTTCCGGGTACTGAAGGAAGGTTTCAACCGCGCGCTTGGACATCAGGCGAAAATCCGCGTGATTCGGCACCAGTTCAACCCCTAGCAGCTTCAGGACTTTGTAGTAGCCTTGGGCCGTGGTGCGCTTGAACCAGCTGTCGGTTTCCCGATTATTCCGGACACCGTAGACGATATCGGCGCCATCTGCGTAGGCATCCACCATGTCGACGATTTTGTCAGGATCATCTTGCAGGTCAGCATCGATGGTGACAATCATGTCCGCGGTTTTCACGGCTTCACTCATGCCGGCGATCAGCGCCGACTGATGACCGAAGTTGCGAGAAAAGCGTAGTCCCCGAATCCGGGAATTCGCGGCGTGCAGGTTTTCGATGATTTCCCAGGTGTGATCCTTGGAGCCATCATCGACGATCAGGATGTCGGCGCGCTGGCCCAGAACGGCTTGCGCGGCGATTTGGTCTTCAACGGCCAGTAATTTTTGCACCGAGGAGGTCAGCACCTCTTCTTCATTGTAGGCTGGAACGACAATCGTTAATTTTGATGTGGCCATGATTTCAACATCCTTTCCGGTAAAAACTGACGCATTTTAGTTTGAATAAAGGCTTGAACAGGCGTGACGAGCAGCCACCAACCGCCAGCTAAGCACACGCTGGCAAGCACATCAGAGAGGTAGTGGTCGCGCAGATACACCCGCGAAATGGCCACCATGGCAATCCAGCCAATGCCAATCAATATGGTAATCAGCTGGCTTTCTTGATCTTGAATGTGTGGTAGGCATAGCGTCCACAAGGTGAACACGAGCAGCGCCGTGCAAAACGTGTGGCCGCTGGGGAAGCTAGCGCCGTGATCCAGCACCAGCTGATGGAGCGGGCGACTGCGGTCAATCAGCAGCTTGAAGCCTTCCGTGATGGCGGAGCCGCCCAGCTGCAGGCCAGCGAACCACAGGCTGATGACTGGGCCTTGTTTGAGCCACAACCACAGGCACAACAGCGCAGTGAGGCCGATGACGGTGGCAGGACTGCCAAGGGTGGCGACGACTTTGAAAATCGCGGTATTCGTCGGATCAATGGCGCGCGTGGCCAAAGTGCTGGCCGCGGCATCCAATTGCGCAAGCCAGGCGGCATGCGTGATAACGCCGAGGGCTAAGGCGGCAAAGACAATCAGGCTCAGCCCGCCTAGCAATGTTTTGGTTTTAGTCGGCATCGTCGGCACCTCCGCGATGGCGCAGCGCCATGAAGGCGGCAGGCGCTAAGGAAATGACCACGATGGCCAGCATGATCAGTTCGAAATGGGTTTTAACGACAGCAATGTTGCCGAACAGGTAACCGGCGCCGAGGGCTACCGCCATCCAGGTGATCCCGCCAAGTACGTTGTAGGCGGCAAAGTCGCGGTAGCGCATCTGGCTCACGCCAGCGGTGAAGGGGATGAAGGTGCGGATGATCGGCATGAAGCGGCCAAGGAAAATCGCGGCTTTCCCATGCTTGTCGAAGAAGCGCTGCGAACGTTCGAGGTAGGCGGGTTTGATGAAGCGGCTGAGCTTGGCGCTGTGCGCGAGGCGCAGCCCGAAGTGTTCACCGATTTCAAAGTTAAGCGAATCTCCAAGCACCGCGGCCACGCTGAGCAGGCCGAACAGCACCCAGATGTTCAAACTGTGATTGGCCATCGCCGCCAGCGAGCCGCAGAGAAATAGGAGCGAGTCGCCAGGCAGAAAGGGCAGCACCACGACGCCGGTTTCAATGAAGATCATGGCGAACAAGCCAAGATAGATGAGTGAGCCGAATTGACTGATGAGCTGCGGCAACAATTGATTAAGGTTAGGTAGCAGTGTAATGAGTGCGGTCATGATGTGTTCCCCCTTGACTGAACTTTCAGGATGAACCCAGCATAACAACAATCCCGCGGTGCGCCCACTCATGAAAACTAACCCGAAACTCAATAATCTTCAGCTTTCACCGCGGCAGTGCCAGTATCAAGGGTGATTTAGCTGAAAAATATTCAGATTACTAATATTCGGCGAAAAAAAACCGCTCAAAAATATTTTTGAGCGGCATGAAAAAGTTTATTTGGTGGAGAAAATCAACGTGAAAATGGTGCCCTGCGGCTGATCGTCGGCGACCGTTAGCTCACTATTGCTGAGCTGAGCGAGTTGCGTGGCAATGGCTAGCCCTAAGCCGGTGCCAGCTACCGTGCCGCGCACATCGGCGCTGCGGTAGAAGCGCTCGAAGATGTGGCTTTTATCTTCAGCACTGATGCCGCTACCTTGATCTTTCACCGCCAGGGCCGCCGCCTCATTAGCCTGTTGGGTGAGGGTGACGGTAATTTGGCTGGCCGCTGGCGAATACTTCGCGGCATTGGTGACTAGGTTGACCAGAATTTGCTCAATCGCGCTTTCGTTGCCGGTGATATGGATGTCAGGCTGAATCTC
Organism: Levilactobacillus sp. LN180102; assembly: GCF_050106635.1. Taxonomy (NCBI): domain Bacteria; kingdom Bacillati; phylum Bacillota; class Bacilli; order Lactobacillales; family Lactobacillaceae; genus Levilactobacillus; species Levilactobacillus sp. LN180102. The sequence goes on along the minus strand of NZ_JBNIIX010000026.1, from coordinate 5,854 downwards.
GGTGGTGACGGTTTGTTCGAAGGTCCCAGCAATTTTTTGCATGATGGTAGTCACTGTGGCACTGAGATCAAGCGGGGTCAGGTCAAGCGCGAGCCGGTCGGCGCGGGAAAGTTGCAGGAGCTCATCAATCAAGTGCTGCATTTGCCGGGATTCCTCGGTGATGTAGCCCACCGACTTGGTAATGATTTCCGGGTGATCCTTGCCGTGACGTTCGATCAACTGGGCGTGGCTGCGAATAGTGGCAATCGGAGTGCGCAGCTCATGGGCGGCGTTCATCACGAACAGTTTTTGCTGCTCCTGGCGTTCATTCAACATGCTCAGCAACTCGTTGAAATTACCAGCGAGTTCCGTCACCTCAGTCGGTTGCGCCGGGACCGGTAGCCGCATCGCACCAGGTTCTTTGGCGCCGGCAATCATCTGGGTCGTGTGAGACAGCGTGGTCAGAGGATCAGTCAGTCGCTTGGTCAGCTGGCGAATGTACAGCGGCGTGGCCAGCAGCGTCACCGCCAGCAGGATGGCAGTGACTTCAATCACCCGCAGCAGCACCGCCAGCTGGGGATTCATGTTTTGCCACAACGTGTAGTAAATCCCGCGCGCGTGCACCATGCGATGGTACAGCAGCCCGATGCCTGGGCGATAATAGACATTGGTTAAAAACGGCACCTTAGTGGGGGTCACTTTTAATACTTTTTCCGCGTGCGGGGAGAAGTATTGGCTGACCTTGGCATCGGCGCGCTTGTTGTGGACATAAACATAAGTGGCGCTGGTGTCCAGGGTGCTGTTTTTGCGCCAGCTTTCCCAGTCATCATCGCCATCAATGTCGGTTTGCTTGAGACTGGCGGTGATATGACTGGTGGTGGTTTGAACCTCTTCCAGCAGCTGATGGCCCACGGCGATGATGATGGCAGCGCCGAGCAGCAAGGTGACAATGATGATGAAGCGCATCAGGCTGCGCAGCATGATGGCTGCGCTAGATTGTTTGTCTTTTTTCATATTAGGGCCTTATTCCGCCACGTGTTCGGAAAGCATGTAGCCCACGCCGCGGACAGTGTGAATCAGCTTAGGTTGGTTGGGAGTGTCGATTTTGCTCCGGAGATTGCGGACATAGACGTCCAGGATGTTGGGTTGGCCGTCAAAATCGACGCCCCACACAGTGTCTAACAAATCCTCGCGTGAACAGGGCTCGTTTTGATGACTGATGAGTGCCACCAGCAGCTCGTATTCTCGCTGGGTGAGGGGGATGATGGTACCGCCCCGGGTGACGCGTTTGGTGTCCGTATCCACATTCAAATTGCCAGCAGTATACACGGCGGCAGTGGTGGCCGCCGGCTGCGAATGGCGCAGGGCCACTTCGACCCGGGCAATCAGTTCTTCCATTTCAAATGGTTTGGTGACATAGTCGTCGGCGCCGCCGGTCAGCCCGGCCACCTTATCGCCGATGTAATCGCGCGCCGTCAGCATGATGATCGGCACCTGGCTGGTTTTGCGAATGCGGCGCAGCATACTGAAGCCGTCCAGGTGCGGCAGCATCCAGTCCAAAATGATTAAATCAATCTGGGTCTCGTTTTTCCGGAACATGTCCAGCGCGATTAGGCCGTCATTGGCCCAGAGCACATTGAAGTTCTCGAGCTCGAATTCGGTTTTGAGTGAGTCGGCTAAGCCCGCCTCGTCTTCGACTAGTAAAATGGTGGATTTCAATGGTCTTCTCCCTATGTGAATCGTGGTACTGTCAAACGTGCCTGTATTTACCTTGTTTTATTTATTAGGCAGATTGTAAAATTTAAGTTGAACATTTAAGTGGACAGAAAAAACCATCAAGGTCTTTACTGGTGTTACCACACAATCCATTAGAAAGAAGGACCTTGATGAGCACCACTATTTTATCATTCCAGAACCGTGTTGTCATTGAAACGCTTCATAATGAAGGACGTTCCTTGCGATACATCGCTAACTACTTAGGCTTTAGTAAGACCACCATCTTTAACGAACTTCACCGGCTAAATAGTGAGTACCAGGCTGGGCTAGCGCAAACTGACTTTGAACGAAAGGTTAGTCAACGGGGGCGGAAGTCTTCGCTCACTAAAAAACTTAAACACTTGATCGAGGGAAAGATTCAAGTCCAGAAGTGGTCCCCTGAACAAGTTGCCCATGTGGTGGGGATTGCCTACAAGACGGTCTATAACTGGATTGATCAAGGATGGCTTGATATACAGTTGACCGATTTGCCTGATCATGGAATTCGTCGTCATCGTGCTAAAGAAAAGCGTGGTACGTTCAATCACGGCCGCTCCATTGAGGAGCGGCCTCATAAAGTCGAAACTCGCCAGGAATTCGGCCACTTTGAAGCTGATACCGTACTTTCTGGTAAACGTAAAGGTCAAGCTGTGGCTACTTTTGTGGAGCGTAAGAGTCGCCTGACAATTGTTAAACGGCTCCATGGTCGCGACAGTCAGTCCATGACTCAAGCCGTACTTGAACTAGCTAGTCAACTTCAAGACAAGCTCAAGACGCTTACCGTAGATCATGGTAAAGAGTTCGCTAACTATCAGACAATTGAACGGCGAACTGGTACACAGGTTTATTTTGCCCATGCCTATTCACCGCATGAAAGAGGCAGTAATGAGAACCGTAACCGAGTTTTGCGGCGCTTTATTCCCAAAGGCCAAGCCATTGAAGAGCTAAGTGATCACCAATTGGTTCAAATTAATTGGTATTTGAATTCACGGCCACTTAAATGTCTTAATTGGCATACACCAATCGAGATCTTCTTGCTTAATTTACGTCATTAAATTCGTTCAAGTTATTTCTTGCAATCTGCCAAATAATAAACCTGCTACTGAGTATATACACTCTATATAACAATTAATTCGTGGTTCTTCCTACCTTTGTGGGTAGTCCCCACGCGTAAATTTCCGACTAGCAATCGGTACATTCCTCCGAGTTATTCCTCGAAGCACTCAGCACCCTGACTAAATCAGGTTTAATCGGCATTGTCCGTTGAATTCTGTTTGTGCTAACTCAAAATCAGTAGCAGAATTTCCTTCTTTCCGTTGGTTGAATTCGCCGAACGCCATACTGAAAAGTGACTTATACATTGCCTAATCGCATTGGTGTTGATCTACAATTTAGCGCTGATTAGTGTTTCTAATGGTACTCGCCTTGTCATTGACAAGCGACCACGCTGACACACCACGTAACGATTAATGGTTACATTTATCTTGCTAATGGATAACCCCCTTGATACACCAGATAAGTCCGACCAGTGACTCAGTTCGCCCAGCAAGTTTAAAATGGCGTCCATGGTACAAAAAAACACGCAACAAGGGTAACGGATTACCACCTGTACAGCGCGCCTGGTCTTATACAAATGCTGATTTCAGTATTTTTTCTGATATCTAGTGTTCATGTATAAGTATACTAGTATTAGAAGTAAAATCGCTTGTTTAATGGGCGTTTAAGCTTATCAGGTTAAGCCTAAGCGCGCCTTTTTCATTCCAAAAGCGGTCATTATTTCAGAAAATAGTTATAATTTTTCGTAACTATTAGAATTTTATTTAGTAAATAAATTGCATTTCATGTTAGGATTATAACAATCATAGAGGAATCAGTTACATAACACAAGAGGAGGGGTTTTCGATGCGCCATTATTATAAACTCACGTTAACGGTCAGTGTCGGGATCATTGCGCTAATTCTTCAGTTTGGCTTTCACCAACAGCTGGCTGCCCAGCTGATTATTACGTTGTGGGGCTCCGTTATGGCCCTATCAATGCTGGTTGAGATGGTCAAAACGTTACGGTCCGGTAAGTACGGCGTCGACCTACTTGCAATCACTGCCATCGTCGCCACCCTGGCTGTCAGCGAGTATTGGGCCGGCCTAGTGGTCCTAATCATGCTGACCGGTGGGGATTCTTTGGAGGACTACGCTGCTAAGCGTGCCAACACCGAATTAAAGGCTTTGCTCGATAATTCACCACGGACCGCACACCGCATTCAGAACGAACAGTTAACCGATATTGCGGTCGAAGACGCGGTCGTGGGGGATCAGTTAGTGGTTAAGCCTGGCGAACTGGTGCCCGTCGATGGTCACTTGATCGATGGCACTGCCATGTTTGACGAATCTTCACTGACTGGGGAATCCAAGCCGGTTGAAAAAGCCGTCGGTGATGATTTAATGTCCGGAGCGGTCAACGGCGATAGTGCCGTTACGATGATCGTTGACAAGCTCGCCGCCGATAGCCAGTACCAGCAACTGGTCAAGTTGGTGAAAGAATCTGAATCACGCCCCGCCAAGTTCGTACGGTTAGCCGATCGGTACGCGGTTCCGTTTACCTTAGTTGCGTACGTGATTGCGGGCATCGCTTGGCTCATCAGCGGTGATCCGCACCGGTTCGCCGAAGTTCTGGTCGTAGCTTCACCGTGTCCATTAATTCTGGCCGCACCAGTCGCCCTCGTCTCAGGCATGAGTCGCACTAGCCGGAACGGGATCGTCGTTAAAACTGGTGACATGCTTGAAAAAATGTCGACTGCCAAATCGGCCGCCTTTGATAAGACCGGAACGATCACTAGCGGCCAACTAACCGTGAATGACATCGTTCCCCAGGCTGGTTTTACCCCAGATCAGATTTTACACTTGGCCGCCAGTGCCGAACAAAATTCCAGCCACATTTTAGCCCGTTCCTTAGTTAAATTTGCCAACGACCAACCCCTCAGCCCCGTCGCCGACCTCGAAGAAGTCACCGGTAACGGGGTCACCGCCACGGTCGACAACGCCGTCGTTAAAGTCGGGAAGCTAAAATTCGTCGATCCAGAAACCACGACGGCACCACTCGCACAAACGGCGATTTACGTCGCCGTTGATGGCCGTTACGCCGGCTACGTGACCTTTATCGACAACGTTCGGCCAGAAGCCGCTGCCACGTTACAAGCCCTGCACGCTGAAGGCGTTAAAAACGTGATGATGCTGACCGGGGACCAACAAGCGATTGCCGACAACATTGCCGAAGCCGTCGGAATCGATACGGTGGCTGCCGATTTACTTCCGGCGGACAAGATCAAGCACTTAAAGGCCGTTACTAAGGATGAACGTCCGGTTATCATGGTCGGCGACGGGGTCAACGACGCCCCATCACTGGCCGTGGCGGACGTCGGCATCGCCATGGGGGCGCACGGTTCCACCGCGGCCAGTGAATCGGCCGACGTCGTGATTTTAAAGGACGACCTCAGCCGCGTGGTCACCGCGATTCAAATTGCCAAAGACACCATGCAAGTGGCTAAGCAGGCCGTTTGGATTGGGATCGCCATCTGTACGATTCTAATGCTGATTGCCAGTACCGGGATCATCCCGGCCCTCTTCGGCGCAATGCTTCAAGAAGTCGTTGACACGGTTTCGATTCTTTGGGCACTCCGAGCTTTACGTGACCGCCCAAATTCCAACGTTAAACCGCTCAAACCAACGACCGTACACCAAAACTAAGGACGTGACACTATGCCCCAATTACCCGAATGGCTCCAAAATTATGAGTAAGGTTGGCGATCTATTAGGAATTAATTATCTAGGTACTCATACAATGCGCAAAACTGGGGCTTATCGTGTTTATACGCAATCAAATTACAATATTGGCCTAGTCATGCACCTACTAAATCACTCAAGTGAAGCCATGACTTTAGCTTATTTAGGCTTGGATCAAGCAAGTACAGAAAACATGTTGAACCAAATTGATTTTGGGTAAATTGGTAGATTGCAAATTTAATCCGAATTTTTGGACAAATTTGTCAGCATAACCTGATACGGTGTTTGCCAGTCGAGTATTTTAAGCGGTCGCTGGTTAATTTGGAGTAACGTCGTCGTTAAA
>NZ_JBNIIX010000025.1:0-21813 GCF_050106635.1 Levilactobacillus sp. LN180102 | reverse complement strand
TTGGAAAAACTTTGTTTTTCGTATTCAGATTGAATTTAAAATCAGAGTAAAGAAAAGGAACCCCGTTCGCAAGTGAACGAAGTTCCACATAAATCCTCCATCAACACCCGTTGACAAAGAGCCAAATTGGTAAGCTATTTAGCAACTCTTGATGTGTCCCATGACCACTCACATGACCATTTTCAATAAAGTAAATGTTATCCGCATCCACAATCGTACTGAGACGATGAGCAATAATTAAGGTCGTTCGTCCCTTCATCAATTTCGTCAATGCTTGTTGCACCATAGCTTCCGATTCAGAGTCCAAACTAGCCGTTGCTTCATCCAACAACAGAATCTGTGGGTCACGAAGAAACGCACGTGCAATCGCCAGTCGTTGTCGTTGACCGCCACTAACCTTCACTCCGCGTTCGCCAACTTGCGTGTCTAGCCCATCAGCCATCTGGTGAACAAACTGATCTGCTGAGGTCAACTGAAGGACATGCCACAATTCGTCATCAGTATAGGTCTTCTCGGCACCATAGGTTAAATTATGCCGAATTGTCCCCGCCATAATAGCCGAATTCTGACTAACATAGCCTATCTGTGAACGCCAATCATTTAGATTAAGGGTCGCCACATCTTGACCACCAATCGTCACCCGTCCATGCTGGGGTTGATAGTATCGTTCAATCATTCCAAAAATGGTTGACTTTCCCCCACCGGATGGTCCGGCGAAAGCCACGACCGTATTAGGTTTGGCTTCAAAGTTAACGTCATGCAAAACTGGTTGCCCATCATCTTCATAAGCAAAGTCAACATGCTCTAACGCTAATGTTTGATCATTAACCGATTGGTTGGGTCCCGCAGTCAGGGCCTCTTCAGGTTCTTGCAAGAGATCGCGTACGCGTTCCGTAGACCCATTAGCCTTTGACAGATCCGTGAAGAAACGGCCTAAGGTTCCGACTGGTCCAATGATCTGAAACAAATACATCAGAAAAGAAAACATCGTCCCAATCGACATCGTTCCGTTAGACACCCGGACTGCCGCGTAAGCCAAAACACCCACAAACACAGCTAACATGCTAGCAGTCATAACGGGGCCCGCAATGGCATCATAAATAGCTTCTTTCAGCCCAATATGATACAATGTTTCGATTTGCTGTGACCCATTTTGACTTTCATAGGTTTCGGCATTAGAAGACTTAACTAAGCGAATTTCACTCAGCGTTTCATCGGTTGCCCCACTAAAGGTGGCCATTGCATCTTGCCGTTGACGACCGATCTTGCTAGATTGTCGCATAATTGGAAACATCACAATCATGACCAATGGTACCGCAATGAACATAATTAAGGTCATTCGCCAGTCCATCAATAACATAATCACTAACGCCCCTAGAAGTTGGAGCAATGACGTGACCATTTGTGGAAATGAATTAGCCAAAAGGTCTTTAATCTGCATCGTATCATTCACTAATCGTGAAGTCATTTCGCCGGTCTTCACATTATCAAAATAGCTAACCCGCAACCGAATCAATTTATGCCACAAGGTTTCACGCAAACGTGCCACAACATTTTCCCCGAAGAACCCCAGCAGTGCACCAGAAATAGCGCTAATCACTGCACTTGCCACAAATAGAACAATGACTGTAATCAACAACGACTGATTCATGGCATGACCAACCCCGTTGATTAACGATTGGGCCAACTTAGGCACCGCCAGTTGGGCGCCAGTTGCCAACATCCCCAACAGTAAGCCCACTGCTAATTGCCAATACTTAGGTTTAGTCTGCCGAATTAATCGTAAAAATGCTTTAAAATCAAACTTGCCAGTCGGCCGTTGTTGTGCGGTCGCTGGTGCTGCCATTCTTCGTGCCATCTCTCTTTGCCTCCAACCTACTCAAACTTAGAAACGGGGCCAGCCCATCCCTCTGCCACCCATGCCGTGGTGTGGCCACTGACGATTATCTGGCATCATATCATGCCAGTTCACATCATCAACATGGTGGTTTAATTTCGTCAATAGGTGTTCTAATTGTGCCTGTTCCTCAGCCGACAAGTCACCAAATAATTTATCCGACCAGTCATCGACCCGTTCGTCGTACTGATCAAACATCTCTTTTCCACGATCACTTAATTTCACAATCACTGCTCGCTTGTCAGTTGGATTAGGCAAGCGTTCAGCTAGCCCCATGTCAACCAAACGACTAATTGTGGCACTCACCGAGCTCGGCCGGATATCCAAAATCTCGGCAATTTCAGCATTGGTCAACCCCGTAGTCGATTGCGATAATAGCTGTAATAACCGCATTTGTCCTCGGCCACCACCCGGCCCGCCATGTTCACCCATTCCAGGTTGATGACTGACGGCCATTAAAAATGCCCGATTCTGCAATAATTTGCCAAAGCTTTTAAGTAAATCTCGACTTGACTCTGTCATGCGTGTGTCCTCCTTGAATACTTAATGGTCACTATATTAGCATATTAGTTAGTTTTTGCAAGTAAAAGCTAACTAAAAAGCTAACTATTTTCAAAAAATAACTAGCTTTTCCCCCATTGACTCAGATAAATCAATTAGATTTTATTTTTCTCTGGCTATTCTGCCCCAAAACAGGTATGCTTATTTATGCAGGTTTGCGCCTGCCTAGTTGCTCTGTACATTCCAGATGTAACCTATGGATCAACTAGTGCCCTCATCTCGGATTGATGAGGGCTTTTTTATTTGTTCATTCATAGGAGGCGACCACATGACGTGGTTAATTGTTGCCCTTGCCGGCCTATTGGGCGGCACTGTCCAAGGACTAACTGGCTTTGGTGCGGTCATTATGATGATGATTCTTTTGCCCAATATCTTACCCATTGACCAGAGCGCGGGGGTAGCGGGGGTCATGATGTTGGGCAGTGTCTCAACACTGGTTTACCGTTACCATCATGCCATTAAGTTCAGGCAAATTATTTTACCATTTCTAATTTATGCCAGTGTGGCGACAGGGTCCGTTCATCTGGGACATGTTCTCGATGTCCACTTATTACGACTGCTACTGGGCGGCTTACTCGTCGGCTTATCACTTTATTTCACCCTTAATCACCGCGGGAATACGCAACCCTTTCCTTGGTATGTCGCCGGTTGCTTCATGATAGTCTCCGGATTCTTTAATGGTCTATTCGGTATTGGTGGCCCTTTAATGGCCCTCTACTTTTTATCACTAGCACATTCAATGCCGGAATACTTAGCTAACCTCCAAACTTTTTTTCTAATTGATACGTTTTACATCACCAGTATCCGCGTGGCTAACGGTATCCTTACCATGCAACACATCCCGTTAATTCTCATTGGGATGGTGGGGGCCGTTACTGGCACCGTTATTGCTAGCCACGTCGTTACTCGACTCAACATCGCCACTATTAAACGTATTATTTATGTCTTTATCGGGCTTAGTGGCTTATATTATCTTCTTTAATCCCGTTTGAGATGAATAAATAGGTCTGCCTAACCAGTTAACTGGTTAGGCAGACCTATTTGTGCTTAATGCGGTGCTTTCGTTAACAGGTTTGTCTTAATGGCTTTTATCTGAGCCGGACTCAGCTTCAGTCCGTGTTTAACATACTTATCCATCGATCCGTATTGTTGATTAATTTGCTTGTAAAAGGAATTCAGCAGTGCTGGCTTGGCCCAAGTTACGCCTAATTGCGTGTTCGACAACAAATAATCTCGTTGAATATCTCGTTTGCTAACACCTAAGATACTATATAAAATGGCCGCCGCAGTCCCGGTACGATCCATGCCGTGTGAACAATGGAATAGTAACGCCCCACGCTTGTTTTCAGCAATCTGAATCAGCAGACTACGATAACTCCGTTTGGCCGCTGCTTTATGGGCCATATCATCATACATTCCTTGGTCATCATCATCGTAGTTCGAGCGAGTCCCTAGAACCGAGGCCTGGAGGTATTTGACACCTTCCATAACCGGATCAGGCTTTTTCATGATTTGCTCTGTTGTTCGCAGATCAACGATCTCGGTGAGCTGATGGTTGACCTGTAAGTTGAGCACATCGGTTGCCGTCAGGTTCTCCAATGAGGCACTCCGTAAAACCTTCCCCATTTTCACCCGTTGGCCGGACTTGGTTCGGTACCCACCAAGATCACGCATGTTTTCCCCGCCCTCTAAGTGAATGGGCCGATTAACCTTTTGTGAAATTGCCGGCTGAAGTTGCGAATCTTTTGCGGTTGCGGCGTAGGCTGGTGTCACCGCAGTGGCCATAATCGTAGCACACCCCAGTGTTGTCAGTACTGTCTGAAATCGCATATATCTTATATCCCCTTTCTGAATAATTTCAGCATACCAAGTAGGTGTAAAGAGCGAATAAAGATGCTGTAAGAATTACGTATGGGTTCTATTGATTTCGTAATACGACGACCGACAAAAAACTTGGTCATCAACTTTGATGGCCAAGATTTTTGACTGCAACTTTTAGTTGGCGATAGTTTCGCCCCATTTTTTAAGTAAGAAAATATTAATGATTGCTTCAACAATGGCTAATCCCAAGAAAATCGAAATCATGAAAATAAATGGACTGTAGTCCCCCTGAAAAGAAACACCAAAGTGCGAAACCAGTTCAAAGAGATAAACTAATACCCGCACCACTAGATAGATAATTAACAGGTATAGAATCGCATTAACAATTCGCCGGCCAATATTCGGCAAGAAGCTCCCGGTCGTTCGCACCACTAAGTGCGCAAAGGAAATGGTCGTCCAGATTAAAATCATCAAAACTAAAACTAAGATGATCAGTAAACCCATTGTGATTAAAGCTTTCTGTACGGGAGTATCTGCCACACCGTGTGTCAAATCCATCAAAAATTTATGATCGATTCGCGCTGAAATTCCCATTAGAACTAGATGAATTAGCCCGAAATACACAAAGGCACTTAATGAAGCCAGTAAGTTGGTCAGATAGAGCTTCATATCACTGACTGGGATTAATCGGAATGTATCTCGCGTATAGACATGTTCATTATCAATAGCTAGCAAGATCCAGACTACCATGGATGCCGAGCCTAACCAACTTTCCGTGACGCTAAAAACTTGGCCACTGCTAATTCCAGTAGTAAACCACGACCACAGTAAGGACACGAAGATAGCAGCCAGACTGAGACCAGCCACATCGTTCATCTTCCGGAAACGTTGCATTCCCAATACTTTAAATAATGATCCAAAACTAGTCATGACTGACGCCCCCCTCATATAGGCTCTCGTAATAAGCCTCGATACCAATACCATAGTCTTCCCGAATCTCGTCACTTAATTTATGGGCATAGATGGTTTGATCCTTGACGATCACCACTTCATCCAGAATTGGTGCAATCTCTGAGACGTAGTGATCACTAATGACCATCGTGGCATCTGTTGGTTTCCATTTCAAAATACTGCTGATGATCTTCTTCCGACTTATGCTATCAATCCCACTGAATGGTTCATCCAACAAGTATAGCTGTGTCTGACGTGCCAGGGTTAACGCAATAATAACCTTTTCCTTCATCCCTTTAGACAGCGCCGACAACTTCAATGTCGTATCGATTTGTAAGAAAGTGACCAGTTCTTCAAACCGCTGCCCATCAAAATCTGGATAGACGGTTCGATAGAAATTAACAACCCGTTCTACCTTGGTGTTAGCTGAAAATCCCCGCAACTGTTCCGTAAAACTCACGTGACGTTTGTGCTGGACCATAGCCGTATCACCACAAACCGCAATTGACCCTTGCCCCTTGGCACTTCCAGTGATCAAGCGCATCAAGGTCGTTTTACCAGCACCGTTTTCACCCAATAATCCGACAATTTTTCCCGTCGCTAATGTCAGATCGACCCCTTGTAAAATCGTTTTTAAATTTCGCTTATAAGATACTTGTTCCATAGCCAATACATTAGTCATGTTGTTGCCCCCTCTGTGCAATGTAGCGCTTCAAACTCGCGATGATTTCCTCATCGGTTAAATTCAATGCGTGTAATTGTTCATAAACGCGCTCCAACTGTTCCATGACTAACTGCTCCTTTAAATGGGTAATTCGTTGCTCATCCATTGTGACGAAGTTCCCCTTTCCCCGTTTAGATTCAATAATCCCCTCCGTGATCATTTCCCCGAGTGCCCGCTGGACTGTATTGACGTTAACCGTCAAGTCTACTGCCAGTTGGCGAACAGCCGGCAATTTATCCCCTGGTGCCAGCTGCCCGATTATCATTTCATGATAAAGATATGTTTTAATCTGATAGTAAATTGGAACTTTATCATCAAACTCCATCCGTTCTACCTCCCTAGTGTTATATTTTACTATTACACTATAACATGAATGCATTTGTATCGCAACCCGAAGTAACGACTAATTTGGACCGATGATAAGTCGCTAGTTACCTGTCCACCGTAATTTTTCATGTACGCCATCTTCATTTGGGCGTATACTGTCAAGTGTTAAGTTAACCAACAAACTCTTTTGTAAAGCGAGTCCTGACACGATGAAACCCCACCAAATCCCCCAACTTTTGTTTAAATACCGGGTCGTTGTGATGGCAGCCGCTATTGTTGTTCTCGGGCTAACTGGTATGTTCAGTGTCTACGCCCATCAACAACGACCGACGCAAGCTGATACGGTTGCTGCCAATCAAGCAGCTACGCCACACCAAATTAAGCAGCAACAACGCCATCTCAAAGCCCGCCTAAAAAAATACTTAACCCACCTCACCGCCGATGGTACGACCAGCGTGAGTTTCTACAACTTAGGGCCAATTGCGGGTAGTTCAGCCGCCAAATCTCCGCTTGCCCGTCAATTTTACCGCCGCGGTCAATTGGCAGTTTCAGCCAACGCCCATACCCCCGTTGTTTCGGCTAGTACATATAAACTATTCATTGCGGCCTATCTGTTTCATCTCAATCATCAGGGCCAATACACGTGGGACACGACCAGCCAAGATGGCTTTCATCGGATGATTGTGAACAGTGAAAATGACTTTGCTGAGGGCATTTTAGATACGTACGGCTTAGCTGGCATCGATAATTATATCGGTAGTCAAGATTATTACACACCGATGTTCATTGCCAATCAAGAAGCGATGACAACCGCCGCGAGTCTAACCAAACTCTTGGTCCGCTTAGATCGTGCGCAAGCCCCCTTTAATCATGCCCACGATCGGTCGTGGCTACTGTCTCTCATGAAACAACAGGTTTACCGGACTGGAATTCCAGCGGGCGCCAGCGCCGCTAAGGCCGGCACAACCGTTGCTGATAAAGTTGGGTTTCTCGGCGATACCAACAACGATGCCGCAATTGTCACCTTGCCAAGCGGGCAGCGTTACGTCCTTGTGATCATGACTCATGGTCACGGGCAGACTGGCTTTAGTGGCTTCCCTCGAATGGCCAAAATCACGACGCACATTCAGAAATTAATGTATGGGGCCACTGCTACTCAAAAATTGCATTAGCGACTATTACCAAAAAGGACCTATCACGTTCAACACGTGGTAGATCCTTTTTTAATACACCTATTCTAATCGGGCTGTAACGCCGTCACAATCGCTGGTTCAATTTTCTCTGGCTTGGTCGTGGGGGCGTACCGCGCAATGAGCTGTCCGTCACGACCAATAAGAAACTTCGTAAAGTTCCATTTGATTCGACCGTGACCCGCTGTTTTCTTGAGGTACGTGAATAACGGATCTTCATCTGCCCCATTGACTTGAATTTTTTTCGTCATGGGAAAGGTTACCCCATAATGAACCTGACAAAAATCACTGGTTGCCTCATCCGATTCTAGTTCCTGATGAAATTGGTTGGACGGCAAGCCCAAAACTTCAAGACCCTGACTATGATATCGCTGATACAAGTCTTCTAGCCCCACCAGTTGTGGTGCCAGTCCACATTTACTAGCCGTATTCACAATCAGTACGACTTTTCCCCGATAGTCTGCCAAATTGAGCGGTTGACCACTCATTTCAGTTTCTTGGAAATCGTAAATCATCGTCATTAGCACCCAGTCCTTTCTACAATTCATGAGTTGCTTACGACATTATCATACACGTTTCTTTTCGTTCTAGCTTGTCATTTGCAACTAACCAGTTATCGTTAACCTAACTAGGTTATTACCAAATACTGTGGTTCCTGAGTCTCGGAAATTGGCGTCTATCATGACTGTAGTTGAGCAGACAAGACTTCACCCCTACTCATCAACCAATTCTTGTTATATCAGATTACTGGTGTCGTCTGACTAACCGCCAAAATGCCAACCCCATCCCCAAACTCAGCACCAAAAGATAGAACGGCAGTCGGTTGATAGCACCATTGTGCCACCAACTCATTCCGTACGTTACGGTACTGACTAAAAGATAATACCCTAGGTTAAACCAACCACTAGCGCTTCCCATCACTTGTTCGTAGCCCACTAACGCGCGATTCAAGGCGTTCGGCAAGGTAATATTGAATCCAAAAAAGGTTAAAAAAATGCCGATAATCATCAAGGTAGCCTGATGCAGTGCAGCAGCACCCACTAAGCCAGCACTCATCACCATACTCACAATAAGTCCACCGCCGGTCACCTGTTCGGGCGTCCAACGATTCAGTAGTCGCCCGACAATGAGGGCCCCTAATAAGCTCGCTGCAGCTAACACGAGTCCCAACCAGCCGTAAGCCACTGCCGAATAGCCAAAGTGGGTCATAAAAATAAATGGGGCTTCGGCGTAGTAACTAAACAAGGCGCCGTTAATCCCCCCAATTAATAGACCATAACCCCACACAACCGAGTCCGTCAATAACCGCTGCACCACTAGGCGTTGCTTAACGATGGGGGCATGGGTTGTTAATTGACGGGTCTCCGGCAAACCTGCTTGCGCGAGTAATCCCACGACGATTGCCATCGTCACCAGCGTTGCAAAAACACCTCGATAACCGCTGATGGTTTGCATGATCCCACCGATTAACGGCCCCAAAGCTGGTGCCAAGGCCATAGCCGCACTGGTTTTGGCAAAGACCTTGGCCCCCCTCACACCCGTAAAACTTTCGCGCATGATTGTCTGGGTGACGACCGACCCTGTACTAGCGCCAAAGGCCTGAACTAGTCGCCAAATCAATAATGTCGTGAACTGCGTACTAACCAATAGGCCGACATTGCCAACTAAATAGACGCCAATCCCAGTCAACATGGCTGGGCGTCGGCCCCAGTAATCGGCCAATTGACCCCAAACCAAGACACCAATGGCAAACGCAACAAAGTACGTGCTCATGGTCAGTTGGATTTGATTGGCACCCACGGCCAACACATGTTGTAACTGTGGCAGTACCGGTGTAAAGATTGACTCACTAATTTGGGGAAACCCCACTAAAACAATTACCAGTCCCAAAGAAGGACCTGACTTTTGGACGCTTTTCATCATATTTCTCCTTAAAATTTACTCTACGGAAAAACGTCCGACACCATTTACGGGGGCACACACCATGATTTGTTCGATTCTCACAGGCTCATCCACCCCTTTCGCTTAAGTATTCCCTTACCCTACTGGAAGGCGGGGGACTTGTCAATCACCAGCTCTGTTTAAGCCACCGCTCAAAAATGCCAGAACGCAACCGTCCTGGCATCTTGGTATCTACTTATAAAATAAAGGTTTCAATTGCATCAGCAACCCCGCGCTCGTAGTCATGGGGCGTTACAAACTTAGCCACTTGCTTAACGTCATCAATGCCGTTAGCTACCGATACGGGTAATCCCACCTTGGTCAGCATGCCTAAATCATTCGCGTTATCACCAATTGCCATAATTTCATCAGCCTTAATTCCCAGCTTGTCACCCAGGTCTAAGATCGCCCGCCCCTTATCCACACCGGCATGGTTGACTTCCATGTAAATTCCCGATGAATACGTACAATTAATTTCTGTAAATGCGGCTTTGATTGCCGCATAAACCTGTTGCCGAACCATCACATCCGGATTCATAACGATAACTTTCATAATCTGCGCATTTCTAAACTGGTCAAATGCACCTGTCATCTCAGTGAAGGTCACCCCACGGGTTTGCAGGTAGGCGCGATCATCTGCTCGTGGCCGATAAATGAACAGATGATCCAGCGTATAGATATGAATATCCACATCAAACTCGCTCATGATGGCAAAAGCCTTGGCCGCTTCTTCATAGGGCATTTCATTGCTGACAATGACACGATTGTCCTGATTTTCTACAACGACACCACCATTATACGAGACGACATACTCGTTTGGTCGTTGGTAGAGGTTTAACGTCTTTAACAATGGTTGAATGGATAGAAAACTCCGCCCGGTGTTTGGCACGAACTTGACCCCACGTTTAGAAGCTGCCGCAATGGCGGCGACGTTTGCCGATGAAATACTCCCATCCTGTCGTAACAGTGTTTCATCGAGATCACTGGTAATTATTTTGTACACGCGACTCGCTCCCTTGAATTCGTTTACACCCACTATACCATAGACAATCTTTGGAAACGAACGACGGCTTCATTTTCTAAAATCGAATAAAAAGCGCAGCCGCAGCTCCGCTCATCAACTCTATTTCAATAAATACGGTGCATCCATGACCGGATCAACTGAGGTCAAAATCTTTGGCCCATCATCTGTCACCACTAACGTGTGCTCATATTGACAGCTAAGACTACCATCTAAAGTACGAATCGTCCACCCATCATCCGCTGGATCGCCACAACGCCAATCACCAATATTAATCATCGGTTCGATTGTAATCGTCATGCCTGCTTTCAATCGCGTACCATGTCCGGCCTTGCCATAGTGGGGAACATCTGGTTCCTCATGCATCGTGGGTCCAATACCATGACCGATGTATTCACGAACGACCCCATAGCCCATTTGATTTTCGGCGTAATCTTGAATGGCAAACCCAATATCGCCAATTCGATTACCGACAACAGCCTGATCAATCCCCAGATACAAGGCTTTAAGGGTCACATCCATCAGTTTCTGCACGGCAGGACTTGCCGTGCCAGCAACAAATGCATGGCAGGCATCGCTTAAATATCCATGATAATCGATGACCGTATCGACCTTAATTAAGTCACCATCATGAATTAAGATATCCTTACTGGGACAACCGTGACACACCATATCGTTGACACTCACACACGTTGAATACTTGTAGCCTTCAAAGTTTAGCTCACCAGGTGTCGCATCATGATCAATAATATATTGGTAACTAAAATGATCAATGTCCCACGTCGTCATCCCTGGTTTGATGTAGGTTGCTAATTCATGAAACAGCCCTGCCAAAATATTGCCAGCTGCCTGCATGCCATCAATTTCCCGTTGCGATTTAAGTGCTATCATGAGTCCTCCTGAAAATTCCATTCGTTTCTTTCTAGTATACCCTTATTTGCCGAAAATAAAAAAGCACCGATCACCTCCCGGATGACCGATGCTTCACTCCCCCTATCTCAATGACCATATCAATGCTGGTTAATTCCCCAATTAATCAGCATTCATGAATTGGCCATTAGTCAAATCACGTTGCAGCACCCAGCCATGGCCGGATACGTAGCTAAAGGCTACGGTCTTCTTAGCAGCGTTCTTCAGCTTAGCTTGCTTCGTCACTTTGTAAGTCGTGGCGGCCTTCAGTTTGCCGTTCGTCGTTAACGTCATCGTTGGCCGATCAGCGGCAACTGCGGCTTTATATACGACTGGACGGGCATCCTTGGTATGTACCGTCTTCGCTTTTTTAAGCGCCGTCACTGAGACGATCGTATACTTGGTTGCTGTCTTCTTAACCCCACTAGCGGCTTTAAACTTGCCAGCCGTTAGCTTGCTAGAAACAACCCAGCCTTGGCCTTTAACATAACTGTACTTCTGACTCTTCTTAGCGTTGATCTTTACCTTAACTTGCTTGGTAACCTTGTAAGTTGTCCCGGCCTTCAGCTTCCCCTTAGCTGTTAACGTCATCGTTGGCCGATCAGCACCCATAACGGCTTTGTATACAACTGGCTTAGCGTCCTTAGTATGGTACGTCTTCGCCGTCTTATAAAAACTTGAAGATAAAATCGTATACGTTTGTTTCTTAACACTTGCCTGCGTGGTCGTTGCTGTTGTCGTCTTCGCTGAAACTGGTGCAACAATTGCCAATGGTGCCATCAAGGCTAATGCGGTCAAAACTGTTAGCGTCTTTTTCAAAATATCCACTCCCCTAAATCAAAGATTACATTTAATTTAGTTATATTACAGCAATGTGTCAATAGCGTTTTAATTGTAATATTTTTAAAATATTCTAAAGTTCGCCTGCCATCATCAACATGTTGGTTGCCACTAATCATCGAAATCCACTAAACTGCCAGTATTCATTTAAAGGGGGAATCATGATGGATGGTATTTGGCAAACAACTGACCGGAGCATTGATATTCTACAGCTTAAACACACATTACCCACACACAGAATCCCTTTGGAAATTTGATTCTAATTAATATTTCCGGCTTGCCTTGGAATGAATTGCAAGGATTCACGCCCCTAAGATTACCGCACATTGCTGGCTATGGCTTTGCGGGCATCGTTTTGGAAGGTCGCCTAGTATAGGTAGTCCTTGTTATCGTTAAATTTCGTTACTTTTTTTACTTGGGTAGCTGGAATCGGCCTCGCCATTTGGCTGGTTAAATTCGGTTTGATGGTCTGGCTAGGTTCATCAATAATAAAAAAAGGACGGCGCTAATCGCCATCCCACCAGACTAAGCATCCTGCTTAGTCGCTGCAATATCTACTTCACGAATATTAACCTCTTGTGGCATGTCATACATGAACTTAACGGTTTCAGCGACATGCTTAGGATCTAAGGTGATTCCACCCATCGTCGCCTTCCACGCTTCATAATCCTTCAAGGCTGTGTCACTCGTAACGTGGGTCAGCAGTTCCGTTTCGGCCGCCCCAGATGCGACGAGCATGATCCGAACATTTTGTGCGGCATTTTCTTCACGTAAGGTTTCAGATAAGCCATGTACGCCAAATTTAGACGCAACGTAGGCTGCATGATTTACAAATGTCTTCTTCCCCGCCAAGGAAGACATGTTTAAAATCGTCCCATGTTGACGCTCACGCATGCCGTCCAAGACGATTTGGGTGCCATTCAAAATACCCATTACGTTAGTATCTAGCATGGTTTGCCATTCTTGTGGATCTTGATTTTGAACATTGCCCAGTAACATAACCCCGGCATTATTCACCAATAAATCGGTCGGGCCATATTGCGCTTCTGCCTTATGAATAGCAGCCGCAAACTGTTCTTGATTAGTCACATCCACCTCAGCAACCATAGCGTGGTCAAAGGTCTCCGCTAAGGCTGTCAGTTTCTCCAATCGCCGGCCCAGTAATAAAATCGGGAAACCGTCAGCATTGAAGATTTTAGCAATCTCCTGGCCAAATCCAGAACTAGCCCCCGTGATCACCACTAATTTTTTCATAATGTACCTCCTAAAAATCTTTCATAACAATCTCTGTATTTCTCAACAATTCTCAGTATAATGGGAGGCGAACTAAAAACAAGTACGCACTTTGGGGTAACTACGACTGACCGTTTCCCCCGAAAGGACCCTTTATGGATAAGCAACCACTCATAGCACCACGCTTTTTAAATGAATTTGACGCCACCATGCAACTGATTCAGGGCAAATGGAAGATCATGATTCTTTATGAACTAGACGAAGATGACCATTGCCGATTCGCTGACTTACAACATCACATTCAAGCCGTCTCACACAAAACACTCACGAGTCAATTACGTGAATTACAAGCGGATGGGTTGATTACCCGTCACGACTTTCATACCGCTCAACCCCATGTCGAATATGCATTAACACCCATGGGCCAATCACTAATTCCGATCTTAGATGCCATCTGTACTTGGGGCACAATACACATTGATCCGGCATTGATGGCCCGAACTTTGTGTGATGAATAAGCCTATTCGGCCGACTACCATGTAATCAAATAAAAAGGACGCTTTCAGAACTGACAACATTCTGAAAGCGTCCTTTATTTAGTAGAGCACCAGCGCTAGCTATTGGCTAGTGACTAGTCGTCCTTTTTCTTTTTACTACGAGATGACTGTTGTCGTTGCTGCCATTCGTCTTTGGTCAGCATATCTTTGACCCGAAGCTTAACCTCGGTCACTCGATAGCCAGTCATGGTGGTCACCGCACTGGTAATCTTACTCGTCACTTTGGTTAAAATTTCTTCGGCACGTTTCCCATATTCTAGGATGGCATCCAGTTCAATGGCCACGGTCTTTTGTTGGTCATCCAGTTCAATATCGACGCCAGATTGCGGTCGATCACTCTCTGTTAATCGATCCGATAAATTATCAATCAGGTTGCCTTGTAAACTCAGCACACCATCGACTTCGCTCGCCGTCTTACCCGCAATCTTTTCTAACACCATATCATCAAAAATAATTGTTTGCGTTGCTTCAGGTTGTTTGTCCATGAGGGCCTCCTTTATTTGACCTTGTCGTCAGTGTCAACGGTAGAATTAGGCTTACCAGCTGCCTGCTCTTGCCATTCTTGCTTACTCATGACGTCATTAATATGAACTTTAATATCAACAACTTCTAAGCCAGTGAAACGCTCGATGTCTTGTTGTACCCGTTGGCAGAGTTGATTAAAAATCTGGCGCATATCCTTACCATATTCAACGGTAATCGTCATGTCGAGAGCGGCTTGTTGTTCGCCGACTTGGGCTTGAACACCTTGGGTTGGATCAGAATCATTGCGGAATCGGTTCGTGAGATTACTGATCATCCCACCTTCTAATGCTAAGACCCCATCAATATTGCGCGATGCCAGTCCAGCAATCTTCTTGATCACATCATCTTCAAACGTTAACTTCGTGGTTAATGTTGGTTTTTCTGTGGTCATAAGACCCCTCCTTTAATTATCTCGATAAAAGTTGTTCAATCCGTTTACCTAGGGCCGAAAGATCTAAGCGGACAAACCGACCAATTCCCCAGCCCACTAGGCCAAACACAGCAACTAACAACATTGCGGGGAAGCTTTGGAACACCCATACGAGTCCCAAAACAAGACCCCACAGTGCGCCATATGCGCCATTACTCATGCCACTCCCTCCTTTACACGACTGACACGTGCCGTTGCCGATCAACTGGTGATAACCGGACAACCGGTTTGACGGCCGTCAAATCTAATTGTTGCTGTAAATAAGCATCAATCACTTGGCTAGCCTGTTGTGCCAGCGGATCAATCTGATCCGTTGCACTGACCTGAGCGATGGCGGTCACTCGGGCACGCCGGTGGCGTAACAATTTCACCGTTACTCGGGGGTCAACTAAGCCCACCTGTTCAACCAGTTGGTGACGTAACGCTTTTTCTAGCGCTGCCTGTGGCACTTCCAACATACCAAGCCGATTGGTGAATTGCCATTGCTTCTCACGTATTGGTTTGAAGATACCGATAACCACTAATCCCAAACCAACGATTCCGGTAATAATCACGGCCCCGGCTAAAACATATTTCAACCAAGCCATTTGGGTATAGCTCATTTCTAAACTCCACGCTGAAAGTCCCGGAATCGGCAGCCACCAGCCGAGCTGAAAGATGCCCAAGGCTAGTAGAATCAGTCCTAGAATCGTCAAAAGTCCTTTGTTGCCTCGTCGCATCGGATCACCGCCTTATTTGGCCTTGCCGCGAACACCAAAGATTGCTGAAACAATCAAGATTAAGATGATGGCCCCTAAGATTGAAGGGACTAATGCCATCCCGGCTAAAGTTGGACCCCAAGAACCTAATAGTGCTTGTCCTAACCAAGAACCAATCAAGCCGGCTAGGATATTGGCAATCCAGCCCATCGAACCGCCGCGATTAGTAATTGCACCTGCCACCGCACCGATAATCGCACCAACGATTAATGACCATAACCATCCAAACATAAGATAACGCCTCCTTTTTGCATTAGTTGATTCCTATCGTTAACATCATAATAACCGATTAGTATTTCCGATTGCAACCTTTACGCTCACCTGTGAATAATTCTCCAACAGGCTATTTACGCATAATGATCACCCGGCTTATCACTAGTTAATCTGCAAAAAATAGTTCACCTGAATCTCATCGACAGGTATGTTACAATCAAAAATGCTTGTGTTTTCATCGGAATAATATTTAGGAGGCGCCTCGTTACTTATGAAGTTTATGACTCACGTCAGTCGTGACTATCTGATCGGCTTCGCTTTAGTCCTTCTGATGGTCGCTGGAGCAATGTTCTTGCACGATCAAGAAATTATCTTGCCGGAAATTGCTGCATTAACCGCTGGTATGTGGATTTATCACAACCCACGCTGGCTCCATCAACCTTACAAAATTTTTTTAGCGCCTTCCGGTACGGCGGTTATTGGCTTTTTAATCAACCAGCTTCCGGTTAACTACCCCATTAAAATTTCGCTAACTTTAGTGGGCATTCTCGTGCTCTTGCGTGAATTACGTTCTCCCTTAGCACCGGCCTTTGCCACCGGACTTTTACCAATTATTGTTAATGCAACCCACTGGTCATTTATCGGGGCCATTTTCTTGTTTACGCTAATTCTTATGATCGGTGTCTTACGACAGGGCCACTATCGCCACGCAATTGCCAGCGATCCGATTCATTTTCAACATATTTTAGGCTTTGCGGCAGTTGCCACAGTCTGGATTATCGGTGTTTGTCTAGCGGGACAGCCTCAAATGGCCGGAATTCCGCCGGTACTAGTGGTCTTCTTTGAAGTCCTCCAGCGCCCAACCTACTCGGGTAAACTAGCACTTAAACAAATTGCCGCACTCAGTGGCGCAGCAACCATTGGGGTTGTTGGACACTTACTGGTAACCTCATGGCTCCTAGCAACCTTGATCAGCTTGCCACTCGTTTTACTGCTGCTGGCTCTGCTCAACCTAAAACTGCCAGCGGCCTATGCGTTTCCGCTCTTGGCACTCGTCTTGCCACCAACCATGTTCATCCATCTCCCGATTGCGGCTACCTTAGCCGCTAGCTTCTTTCTAGGAACCGTCCTAGTTTACCGTAAAATCACGGCTGCCATGACGACGAGCATTACTGAAGAAAATTAAAAGGCAGGTTCACCGGTATTTTCCGTTGAACCTGCCTTTTTGATTGTTTAACGTTGTCTTCGAAATTTTATTTAAAGACTATGCGTCTAATGTCTTAGAATTCAGCGTTACCCGGTGTCCGTGGGTAAGGAATCACATCGCGAATGTTTTCCATTCCAGTCACATACATCAGTAACCGTTCAAAACCAATACCATAGCCAGAATGTGGTGTTTCACCATACTTACGTAGATCCAAGTACCATTGATACTCTTCGGGCGGCAAGTTATAGTCCTTAATTTTCTGGGCTAATTGGGCCTGACGTTCTTCACGTTGACTGCCACCGATTAATTCACCGATTCGGGGAACCAACAAGTCAGCGGCCGCAACCGTCTTCCCGTCTTCATTGTCTCGCATATAAAAGGCCTTAATTTCCTTAGGATAATCCGTCAGGAAGGTTGGCCGTTTATACACTTGTTCACACAAATAACGTTCATGTTCTGCTTGTAAGTCAAGTCCCCATGAAACGGGCACGTCAAAATCAACTGGCGCTTTTTTCAACTCTTCGATCGCTTGTGTGTAAGTGATTTGCGCAAACTTTTCATCGCAAGTCTGGTGCAAACGGTTCAGCAAGTCATCATCAACAGCACTGTCTAGAAAAGCCAACTCGTCTTGCGCATGATCCAATAGGTATTGGACCACATACTTCAGTAAGCCTTCAGCCTCATTGATAGTGTCCTGCAGGTCAGCAAAAGCCATTTCTGGTTCAATCATCCAAAATTCAGAGGCATGCCGAGATGTATGCGAGTTTTCTGCCCGGAAGGCTGGGCCAAACGTGTACACGTTCCGTAAAGCTAAGGCAAATGCTTCAACTGGTAATTGCCCACTAACCGTCAGATTCGTTTCCTTTTTAAAGAAGTCCTCGTGATCATCCACCCGGCCATCTTCAGTCTTCGGTAAGTTGTTCATGTCTAACGTCGTTACCCGGAACATTTCACCAGCACCTTCACTATCGCTACTGGTAATAATGGGCGTGTTAACGTACGTAAACCCATGTTCTTGTAAATATTGATGAATGGCGAACGCTGCCAACGAGCGAATCCGGAAAACCGCATAGAATGTGTTCGTCCGTGGCCGCAAATGGGCCATCGTCCGCAAGTATTCGTAAGAATGCTTTTTCTTTTGCAGTGGATAATCGTTATCTGAAGCCCCTTCTAATACAACTTCTTGTGCATGAATTTCCAACGGTTGCTTGGCATCCGGTGTATAAACCACCGTCCCAACAACTTTAATCGTCGAACTCAAAGGTAACTTCGCCATTTCCGCATAATTCTCGAGATCACTTTGCATCACGATTTGTGCGTGCTTAATCGTCGAACCATCACTTAATTCGATGAAACCAACCCGCTTGGATCCACGGACCGTCTTTACCCAACCGTGTAATGTCACCACTTCATCTTCAGCAAAATGCCGATCGCTAAATAAATCTTTAACTAAAACGTCTACCATGACCT
Organism: Levilactobacillus sp. LN180102; assembly: GCF_050106635.1. Taxonomy (NCBI): domain Bacteria; kingdom Bacillati; phylum Bacillota; class Bacilli; order Lactobacillales; family Lactobacillaceae; genus Levilactobacillus; species Levilactobacillus sp. LN180102. The sequence continues at coordinate 3,238 of NZ_JBNIIX010000025.1, read as the reverse complement.
TATTTCTCCTTCCATGAATCACCGCAACACCAAAAAAAGACCCATCATCCCTATAACAGGGACGAAAGATCTTTCCGCGGTACCACCCAAATTGTTTTAAATTCAAAACCAACTTTAATAACGTACTATCATACGCTCCGTTTGATAACGTGTCGGTCACGGCGTAGCCTACTTCAATAATTTCAGCCAGCAACAGAAACGGGGTTATCCCCAATTGGTGATACACTAAGCTCCCACTATCCTTAGTTCGCTACGCCATCCGACCAGATGGGACATTGACCATTTCTCTTGTTTTTGTCTATTCAACTACTGTCAGATTATCACAAATCACGGTATGTGACAATACCTGACGACTTCAAACGCCATTATGATTTAGTGAGCTTTTCGATTACGCATTAAGAATGCCGCACATAAACCACCAGCAATTACAATTCCGGCAGCAGCTAATGAAACGGCGCGAGTTCCATTGGCATATGCTTGCCAAACAATCTGCTGTACCGCATGTCCAAATGGCGTCTGACTCAAACGCGAACTAAAAGCAATGCTGTGACCAGAAAATGGACCGGCATTCACTAATGCTTGATGGATGGCCTTCGCAGCTGCATGTGGCATATTGACTCGACTGAAGTGCTGCGTTAAATAAGTTTCGTAAACCTTGTTTTGGACCAACCCCAGGCACACAATACCTAGCGTGACCCCGATTTGACGAAAGACATTGATTAACCCGGAGGCCATTCCCATTTCGCGAACGGCAACGCCCTCCATCCCGGCACTATTCAATAACGGATTAACAAGTCCATTCGTAATTCCCATTAAAACCATTCCTGGCCAGAGGGCCATGAATGATACTTTGACCGTCATTGCATTGGCTAACAGTAAAAATCCGATGCCACCTAAAAATAGGCTACCGCTGATCATCCACTTCTTAGAATATCGATTTCCCAGATAGCCGGTAATTGGTCCCAGAAGTAATGACCAGATGCTAATCGTTAACTGTCGAACACCGGCACCTAGCGCAGAATATCCCATGTAATTTTGCATAAGCGCCGTGAGATACGTATTGTATGAATAAATTCCGGCTCCCAACGCCAGCGCAACCATAACGGTTCCTACAAAGTGGGGATTTTTAAACATCGTTAGATTAATCATTGGTTGACTAATCCGTGACTCAACCACAATAAATACGATGAAGAATAGAATAGCAGCGCCAAACCAGCCAATCATCTGGCCACTCAGCCAGCCCCAGTGCGGATGACTTTCCTTTAAAATCAATCCATAAATCAACGTAAACAAGCTCGCGGCCGATAGGAACATCCCGGCAAAATCAATCTTTTGGCTACGACTGATGTCCGGTACTTCATCCACATAAATGAGTGTCAGAATAATCGCCACAATCCCAATTGGAATATTGACGTAAAAGATTGACCGCCAGCCAAATTGGGCAACTAAGTAGCCCCCAACTAAAGGACCTGACGCCGATGATAAGCCAATGACTGATCCCAAAATCCCTAGGGCGACTCCCCGTTTACCACCTTTAAAGCTAACCGCAACCAAGGCCATTGCCAGTGCAATTCATACCGGCACCGCCAACCGCTTGCACGCCGCGGCCAATATCCAACACTAATAACGAAGGGGCAAGGCCGTTGATGGCTGATGCTAATACGAAAAGGCCTAGTGACAACACAAAGATTTTTTTCAAGCCATACATATCACCAATCTTAGAAACAATTAGCAAAGTTACGCCCAATACCAATGAGTAGGCGTTTAATACCCACTGCACGTTATTAAACGATTCATTAAAATCTCGCACCATTGTTGGTAATGCCACATTGACAATCGTAACATCCAGCAAAGCCATAAAGACGCCTAAAGATAGGGCAACCAGCCCTATCCATTGACGATATCTCTTAGTCATAATTCGTTTTACCTCCATGAGCATCAGTTAGTCGTAAATCCTGTAGCTGCCGATTGCTCCATTTAATTTTCGTTTCACTCTCCGCAATTTGAAGCTCTAACGTACGGATGCTCCAGTCTAGTGAAGCGTGTCTATCCATCGAAGCCGTTGCGAGTTTTTCTTTCAAATGCAGATAAACCTGTTGATAAATTTGCAGATCGGTTAAAAGCGCTTCTTTGTATTCATTTAAAATTTGGCTTTGCACAGCCACCGGTTCAGTTGCCATCCCCTTAAATTTAAACCGATATAAAGATTCTCGCTTAGCGTCAGTCGTCACTGGTGTCACTAACATGTCATGTAAGTGCGCACGACCGGTAGCCGTTAAGTGCGCCACTTTCTTTCCGCGGGCATTCGTGGTATCCGTCACGAACGTAATATCTCCTGCAGCCGCTAGTTTATTTAACAAGGGATACATGACGCCATTAGAAATTTTTCGTCGCGGAACCAAAGCGTTACCCAAGACCTGACAAAGTTTATAGCCAGACATGTCCCGCGAAAGTAACGAACCTAATACCAACAGTTCATACATATTTTGCCTCCATTCAACCCGTCTAAACGACTTATCAAGTATAGGTCTTTCCGACTGGTTGTCAACAAACTTTTTAAAATAATTGCCCAACCATCAACATATTTCATCAATGTGACGCGCTTTTAATTACAAAGTAACTGCGCGTTAACACGATTGCAACACTTCTCGCGTATATTACTAGATATCAGATAAATTCGATTAGAGAGAGTGTTTAAAAAATATATGTCAAAAATGAAACTTAAAATTGCATCCATTTTGTTGGTATTCGGGTTTTCTTTCGGCATGGTGACCGATGTCACAACGAACCTCTTACCCCAAACAACGACAACGGCCCAAGCTTCGACTAAGCTGACCGCTAGTCAGAAGAAGCAAATCGCTAAAATTAACGCTTCCTTATCTAAAAAACAAATGGCCTCTAAGAACTGGATTGCTTATCACGAATCAAGTTACAGTTATCGTGCGGTAAACGGAAACTGTTATGGTCGTTATCAATTACTAAAATCTTATCTACATGGCAACTTATCTCCAGTCAATCAGGAAAAAGTGGCTAATTCGTACGTCAAGGGACGCTACGGGTCTTGGACAAAAGCCAAAAAATATTGGCAAAATCATCATTGGTATTAATCTACAAAGAGGCTGTGACATAACTAGTCTCTTTATAATGGAATAGGACGAGAAACCGATCTTTGTTTTCTCGTCCTATTCTTTTGCTCTTGGAGTTGGCTACCAGTGTAACCAGTTTCTGGATATTCAAG
>NZ_JBNIIX010000024.1:0-24023 GCF_050106635.1 Levilactobacillus sp. LN180102 | reverse complement strand
ATTTAACGACGACGTTACTCCAAATTAACCAGCGACCGCTTAAAATACTCGACTGGCAAACACCGTATCAGGTTATGCTGACAAATTTGTCCAAAAATTCGGATTAAATTTGCAATCTACCTTATGATAATAAATTGTTTTCCTATCGAGTCAATTTTAAAACCACCATACTATCTTGTAGCTTGCTATTTTACAAGCATAAAAATTTGGGCTGATGGTTTATTAAAATTCTATCTATCCTCACATGAAGAAGCTAACATAAATATTAAGACTTATTCTCTGGTATACTGAACCTGAATAATAATTGCCAAAATCAGTACAGGCATTAAAAGATCTTATTGATTATAGTTATACTTGATTAATATTGTTAGAACACCTATTGTGAAAACACTAAAGACGCTACCTGCAATGCCCAAACCGCTTAAGCCTACAGTGGCCACGACATATCCTCCAATTGCAGATCCGGTAGCAACTCCAACATTTGAAAAAATTGAATTAAAAGAAGAAGCTAAAACCAATGATTGGGGATAATTTTGTTTGGCAATATCGATGTAATACAATTGCATGGGTGAGTTAGAAATAGACATTGTTAAAGCCATTATGAGAATGGCACTGATTTTTAGCCATGTTAAATTTCCACTTATGAATATAAGAAAGATACTAATAGCTTGAAGAATAAAAAATTTTTTTAAATTGCTTTTCCATTTCATGTTTGCTATACGCCCACTCACTTGGTTGCTTACCAATCCACATAGTCCGTACAAAAATAGAACAATTATGACATTATTGTGGGAGAAACTTAACTCTTTAATTAATATTGGCTTCAAATAGGTATAAATGATATAAATGGCACTAAAATTAAAGACCGGGACCAGAATACCCCAGATGATTCTTTTGTCTTTTAAGATAGCTAACTGTTTGAATATATTATGTGTTCCATTTTGTGTTAAATTATGAGGTAGCAAATAGAAAACTACGATAGTAATAAAGACTGAGGCAAAAAAAATTGTCCAAAAAGTTAATCGCCAGTTAAGGTTATCACTTATCCAAGTACCTAAAGGTACACCAAAAACTGAAGCGATACTGAAGCCTGAGAACACCCAAGATATTAGCCAAGCTCTTTTTCTCTGAGGAGCAATTACAGCTGCAAAGGTAATAGCAGTCGACATCAGAGGCCCAGATGATAGGGCTGTTATAATTCTACTCATAAGTAGTACATTAAAATTACTAGCTATAGCTGTCAATAAGTTTCCAAATGAAAAAATCAGCAATAAAAAGAGCATAACTTTATGCAAAGCGATACTACCAATAGATAAGTTAATTATTGGTGTTGCAACTGCATAAACGATTGCAAATATGGTTACGAGTGCCCCAATGTTTGCGATAGAAACTCTAAAATCTGTCGATAAATTATTTATAATTCCTATTATAATAAATTGACTCAAACCCATTGTGAACGTTAGAAATGTTAATAATATGCATTGAAGGTTGATTTTCTTTTTCATATGACCACCTTATTAAGAGATACGCTAAAAAAGTTATATAAAAAGCCAATTTTTTGATTAACATCAAATGAAAAATGTTATCAAAAAGTTGGCTTTTTCCTACCGATTATGTGCAATTAAATCATGTAACTGTTTAAAATCAGGGGTAAGGTCATAAGCGTGAGTTTCGGCTTCCATGACCGCGTTTATTTGTTGTTTAATCCTTTCGGTATCTTCCTCATCGGTATAACTAACCCAGTTGATATGCTCTAGCCAATCAAAGTAAGCGTGCTTACCTTTCCCATAACTGTTTCCAAATAACAAGCAAGGTGTTCCTGTTAAAACGGAAAATACCATTGCATGCCAGCGATCTGTAATAATTATTTCCTGGTGCGAGAATAGTTCTAGTTCTGAATCAAATAATGCCTCCCGAGTAACAGGTGTTATCTTTTGTGGTTCGTCTAGAACGGTATCAACTCTTTTTACAGGGCGTTCATTTCCTAAAATATCTTTTATATTGTCAATCGTACTTTTTTTAACAACTTTTTCTGAATCATGCCGTAAAACGAATAAAGCCCCATTTCGATTGAACTTCCAGTTAACAGATTTCATATATAAAACCATATCAGGTGTAAAAATGACTTTATTGTTGAAAGTAGTCTGCATTCTATGGTAACTCTGTGCATCTCGAGCTACTAGAACTAAATTGGGGTTTTTTTGGTAAGCCTCTTGACTTAACTTTTGTTCATAAAGTCCAGCTTCATTGTCTTCAAAATGAATAGACTGTGGGAATGAGATGGTTAGGTTATCAGTAAAAGTTGAAAATACTTTTCGGCGTGCTCGCTCGTGATCAAGATAAAGATTTCCCATGTTTCCACCACCAGTAAAGGCAACAATATCTTGTTTAGTTATATATTGCTTAACAACTGGAATAGCCGCATCATCATCTTCCTCTACTATTTCAATATATTGGTAATCTGGAAACTCAGCTTCAATATATTTTCGTTCGGCTAATGATATTGCCTGGTCACCAAGATTGGTATAGCTAGGAACACCAAACATAAAAAATTTTGGGTGATTATTTTTAGGCAATTCGTGTACAACGTTATTAGGATTGATATAAAAGTTAGCCATATTATTTTCCTCCTTCTAATTTTATTTGCTGGAACTTTCCTGATAGGATTTTTTCATTTTCTCTTGATTAATAACAGTCAAGGAAAGAAATAAACTGCACCCATTTGTTATGGCAAATACAAAAAAGACAGTGGCTGTTCCTAAAGCATTAATTAGCAATGGGTAAACTAAGCTAATTGAAAAATTAGTGATCCATGTGGTTGCTGTAGCAATTGACATAAATCTAGCTTTGACACTATTAGGAAACATTTCTGCCATGATCAACCAAGTAACAGGGCTAACGATACCTTGATGGTTCGCTAAAAATAGGACAAGCATTGCTAGAACCAAAGTATTTGTAACTACCTGTGGCAGCATGTTTGTGTGCATAATAACCCCTAACAACGCTAAGAAGATAATATTACCCATTAACCCAATTTTTAACATTTTCAGATGGTTGTGATTGGCAATCATTCTGGTTCCAAAGATACTAGCGATGACAGATGCTAAGCCGATTAATATATTCGCATACAAAGAACCACGTTCTCCCATACCAACCTTTTCTAACAAGATAGTGCCATAATACATAACTGTATTAACACCCGATACTTGTTGAATCAAGGCAATAACGATTCCAATCAAGAGTAAGTAGACTAATCGTTTATTCGAAAAGATTTGGTTCCAAGTGAGCTTTGTCTCTGTTTTGATATTCTTTTTACGCCCATCAATGATCCTGTTAGCAGTTTGTTTTTTGAATCCTAGTCGATGAGCTAAATTACGTGCTCTTTTTAAATGCCCTCTTTGTACTAACCAATTAAGACTTCCAGCAATATTGAATGAATTAATCCATAAGATAATAGAGGGGACACATGCCATTAAAATCATAACGCGCCAAATTGGATCCCAGTTACCCCATAGACTGCCTAAAAGGGCATTCATAATAAACGCTACTAGTTGTCCTAAAACGATAAAAATTGCATTCTTATTGACGTTGCTAGCACGAACTTCCCTTGGGGATATTTCTGCAAGATACATTGGAGAAAGACTTGAGGCAGCACCAACAGCTAGTCCCAGGATAAACCTAAATGTGGTCATAAAGATATAATTGAGTGATAATGCGCAACATACAGTTGCCAGTGTAAAGATAACTGCAACCCAACGAAGTGTAACCTTTCTGCCATATTTATCAGCATATTTTCCACATAGGAATGCACCAAGGCAAGCCCCTAAGACTAAAGAGCTTGACACGATTCCCTGACGGGAAGGAGTTAGATTTAATTGGCTAGTCTTGCTCATAAAAGCCAAAGCTCCATTGATAACACCAGTATCATACCCAAATAGGAATCCTCCCAAAGATATGACGTAAGCACTGTAGTTTAATAATCCATATTTTCTACCACTTCTATTTTGCATAGCCAATTTGTCAACTTCTTTCAGCTTGTTAATAATTAGAGTGGCTTTACATGAAATTAAAGTAAAACATTTATAAAAAAGCCAATTACTACAGTAACTGACCAGCTAATAACAACCATGGATTCATTTAGAAGATTGTTAAAAAGTTTAACATATAGGGGAAAATTATCTTGTGCTACGACTTAAAAAGAAAGAAACTACTGCTACAACAACTATTGCGCCTATAATTGACGGAATAATGGCCATACCAGCTATATTTGGCCCCCAACTGCCTAAAATAGCTTCACCAATGGATGAACCAACTAAGCCAGCGATGATATTGCTAATCCAGCCCATAGCTGCGCCCCGATTAGTGATGGCACCAGCAATTGCGCCGATAACAGCACCAACAATTAAAACCCATAACCAATGCATAAAATTCACTTCCCCTTTTTTGAACAAACGTTACGTTCTATAATAATTACAAGGATAAATATACCCTTATCAAGGGTGTGATGCAAGGAAACCATACGATCAAAGCTGTTGAACAAATTCACAATATTTCCTGTTCATGCTATTTACTCCATAAATGTTTCAATAATAAAATAGGTATGCAGAACAATTATTTGTGTTTCATATCTCCGATCAAGTGGAATGTTCATTAACCAATTTTTGAGATTGCTAGTGTTGGGTTGACTGGGTGTCAACTTATATTATTAGCTACACCAATATGTAATTTCGGATAGATCAGTTAACTTAGCATTAGGTAGATTGTAAAATTAATCCGAACGCTGTTCGGATTAATTTTACAATCTACCATATTAATAATTCTAGTTTTTGCAATTCCATTTAAATTGTCTACAATGAAAGTAAGCTTTCTTAACATCGTTTATGGAAAGGATGACGCAATATGGCTCAAAAAGCTTCTGAACAATTAGTCGACGTCTTAATTGATTGGCATGTAAAACACGTTTATGGACTACCGGGGGATTCCATCGATACAACTGTCGATGCTTTACGCAAACAACAGGATCAGATCGGATTTGTCCAAGTCCGTCACGAAGAAGTTGCTTCCTTGGCAGCAGCGGCCGAGGCTAAGTTAACCGGTAAGCTTGGTGTCTGTCTTTCAATCGGTGGGCCAGGCGCAATTCATATGTTAAATGGCCTTTATGATGCCAAAATGGATCACGTGCCAGTACTGGCTTTACTTGGTCAAGTTGATACCCAGTTTTTAAACGAGGAATACTTCCAAGAAGTGAATACACCACAACTATTTGCGGACGTTGCGGTCTATAATAAACTAATTTCTGCCACTGACAATTTAGCTGAAATCGTTGATGAAGCCATTCGAACGGCTTATGAGAAACATGGAGTCGCAGTTTTAACCATTCCGGATAACCTTCCGGAACAAAGGGTCAGCGACCACTATATCAGTTCCGCTTCTTCTTTCCAATTGACATCACCACAAATAGATGACAATCGCCTTAATACAGCCGCTAAACTGATTCGTGATTCCAAAAAACCGCTTGCATTGGTTGGCTTGGGGGCAAAAAAAGCCGGCAGCCAGGTTGCGGCCTTCTTAGAGCAAAACCATATTCCGTTTATTTCAACGTTGCCCGCAAAGGGGATCATTGGCGACAATCATCCTAATTCGCTGGGAAATGTTGGTAAGTTGGGGACAAAGCCGGCTTATGAAGCCATGCAAAATACCGATCTGCTTCTAATGTTCGGCACAAATTATCCCTATACCGCGTACTTGCCCAAACCAGGGACGGCCAAAAGCATCCAAATCAATACCAGTGCGTCAGCAATCGGAAAACGTTATCCGGCTGATGTTGGATTGGTAGCCGATATCAAAGACGTTATAAAGCAACTTAATTCTTCTGAAACAACGATCCTCCATCCTGATGATGGTTTCTTAAAGGCCTGTCAGGAAAATGTTGCTAACTGGAATCGTTGGATGACCGGCAAACGTGAACTCGATTCCAAGCCAGTTGCACCCGAAGCATTATTTAACGGTATTAATGAAACGGCACCGCTTAATACAATTTATTCAATTGATGTTGGAACAGCCACCTCTTGGAGCGCCCGTTTCTTAAACGTATCACCAACACAAAAATTTATCTTGTCCTCTTACTTAGGGACAATGGGATGTGCATTACCGGGAGCGATTGCAGCAAAAATAAATTATCCCGATCGACCGGTTATCTCGGTTAATGGTGATGGTGCGTTTGCAATGGTCATGCAGGATTTCATTACGGCAGTTAAATACAAGTTACCATTAATTAATATCGTACTCAATAATTCAAAGCTGGCCTTTATTGAATACGAACAACAGGCCGCCGGCCAATTAAATTATCAAATCGACTTACAGGATATGGATTACGCCAAATTTGCCGATGCGGCTGGCGGTGTTGGCATTACTGCTAAAACTTCCGAAGAATTTAAGAACGCATTGAACAGAGCCTATCGGGTCCAGAATATGCCGGTACTGATCAATGCTTATGTCAGTGATGATGCACCTTTGCCGGGCAAGATTGTCGGTCAGGAAGCTAAAGGATACATGAAATTTGGCAGCCAATATCTTAAAGAAGAGAAAAAAATACCTGAACTACCACCACTAAAAGATATTTTGCGCCAATTTTTCTAAGCAAAACAAGTAGGCCACCGAATTCAAAGGAAAAAATCCCAATCACTATTTGAAGTGTCTTTTAACAAAAGCCTTTCGGCACTAATAGATATATTGCATAGTGATTTGTTGGTGCTGAAGGGCTTTTTGGTCTAAAACTCAGGATTCACCTAGAATTTATTGATAAATGATACCTGAAAAAGTTAATTTGAAATCTTCGTTTTTGACAGTTTTAAGATAGCCGTGATAATCTTTAATTAATATATGATATTTGTTTCTTTTCTAATAATGACCTAAATATTATATATAGTTGAGATATGAATGCTTTTAACTATATCCAGCTTGTCAGTGTCCAGTCATTTCATTGATACTTGAACTTAGGTCAGTAACAAATAACCATCATCACGTTAGGAGGAATTTATCATGGGCTTTATTTGGGCAATTATTGTTGGCGCCGTCATCGGTGCCTTGGCGGGCGCAATTACGAACAACGGCCAATCGATGGGTTGGATCGCTAATATTGTAGCTGGCTTAATTGGATCAGCCATCGGTCAAGCACTACTGGGGTCTTGGGGACCGAGTTTGGCCGGAATGGCACTTATTCCGTCAATTATCGGTGCCGTTATTTTAGTTCTGATTGTTTCCTTTGTTGTTAAACGATCCTAGAAAGCAGGTGAGTAACTATGGATGCATTAAAAGCTGTTTTTAAATTTATGATCGCTAGTACCCTCATTGTGAGCGGTGTCTTATTGGGTGGTACACTTTTCGCAACAAAAAAGATTGATATTTTCGGTGACAAGCTTCAGAATGAAATTTATGGTTCAAAGTCAAATTAAAAATTTGGAATTTAACAAAATGTTTATTCAGTACCCTTTATTGAAATAAAAAAGCTATCCGTTTTTTCCGGGTAGCTTTTTTATTATTTTAAGGACGAATTTACAATTGAAGTGCAACAAGTAAGAAAATAAAAGAAGACTCATAGCCTGAGTCCTGTAGAATGAAGTCACCACAACAATCATCTAAAGGAGTTCTTAGGCTATGAGTCCGTACACCCATCTTACCCTAAAAGACCGTGAATGCATACTGTTAGGTGTGACGCTACACCATACCTATCAAACCATTGCCAATCAAATCGGCTGTTCTAAGGCCACTGTGTCACGAGAAATTAAACGAAACGGCGGTCGAGGTGCCTACTCCGCCGTAAAAGCCCAGAAAAACTATCATAAGCGGCGGTTAAAGAGCCGTCGCCCTAGGTTACTAGAAGACCTAAACCTACGCGACTTCGTTCTTCACTGCATTCTTCAACGACAATGGTCGCCCGAACAAATCGCTGGTCGTCTATCATTTGAAGGTAGTAGTTGGCACATCAGTCATAACACGATTTATCGCGGAATCGAACAAAATAATTTAGGCGTTAAGCGTAAAAAGCATGGGACTCGAGGATTCGCACGAAAGTTACGACACCGCGGGAAAACTCGTAAGGTTAAAGGAACTGTCAACGAACGACGTGGCCGTTTTAATGATGTCCCTTCAGTTCATGAGCGGCCAGTATCGTGTGAGAACCGGACCCGCTTTGGTCATTGGGAAGGCGATACGGTTCGGGGCAAGGTCGGGCGCTCAGCCTTAGTAACGCTGGTCGACCGTAAGTCACGTTATCTTCTATCTCAACGCGTGCCAAAAGTGAACGCCAAGAACGTGACGCAAGCGATGATTGACCTCTTGCATACCGTCACACCTCAACGCGTTCGCACACTTACACCAGACCGAGGAACCGAGTTTGCGGGGTATCGTGAAGTCGGTGAGGAGCTTGATATCCCGGTCTATTTTCCAGATCCACACGCACCAAAGCAACGTGGGACCAACGAGAACACCAATGGTCTTATCCGAGAATATTTTCCCAAAGGAACCGACCTCGACAAGTTGACCGATCAAGATATCAACAAATTTGTCAGAGATTTAAATAATCGCCCACGTAAGGTCTTAGGCTGGAAGAGTCCATCTGAAGTTTTCTTCGGTAAAAAGTTACGCTTGATTTGACAATTCGTCCCCCCAAAAAAGCCCCATTACCGTTTTAGTAGTGGGCCTTTCTTTTCCTCGGTTCCTTGATTATCCAGAGCGGGGTGTTAGAATAAATTGTAGAAAAGGCATTATCTTCAACGCATTTTCGAAAAGGGGAGTTTATTATGAAAAAAATTGTACTTTATAGTTCCATGATTGGAGTAGGATTATTTTTAGGTAGCGCAGGAGTCGTTAATGTTTCAGCAGATTCTACAGCGAGTGCTATGCAATCCAGCTTAAGCACAAAAATAAATTCAGATACACAGACGAACGTTAGTACTGAAGGAACAGAGAGCAATAAATATTCTTCAAATGTTCGCTATAACGTGGGAACTGTTGAGGAGGCAATTGAAGAAGCGTCTAATTCTAATGAGGTTATAACATCGAATCCATCAGATACTATGCTTCTGCTAAATTGAATAGCCTTGCCGCATACAAAAAAGCAGGTTATAAAAACATTACGTACAGTAAATGGACTGGAACTCACAATTTTGCTAGTACAAAAGCAAAGCGAGCAGCAAGTTTTGCAGCACAAACACTTGCAGGCTTTATTCCTGGGTGGCAGTGGAAGACTGCACTTGTCGCATACGATGCTGTTCAGGTCTTCAAGTCACAAAATGCTGATGTATGGCCAACATACAATTTACGTTTAATTTCAGCAACTGCGCCTAGAGGAAATCGGGCAATTATTGGACAGGAATCCGTTGTAAAATACTACTCAAATAGTAAGCGCACGAATTTAAAGAAGACTATTCACAAAACAAACTGGGTAGGATAAAGGAGTAATATGAGAACCGATACTATTTTTTCAATAATCTATTTCGCTTTGTTTTCTGTATTTTACATTGTTGGAATACCGAAAATTTGTTTAGTCCTCTACATGATCTTTGGCATTGTTGGCTTCATCTATTTTGATCACTACGAAAAAAAGAAACGTAGAAAATAGCATTTAATCTGTAGCATATTACGAAGACTGGTCGAACTTTAAAAAGTAGCTACTGCTATTGTTTAAAAGAAAGGGCCGTGACATAATTAGTCTCTTTACAACGAATAGGACGAGAAACCGATCTTTGGTTTCTCGTCCTATTCGTTTGTCCTTGAAGTTGGTTACCAGGGTTCTGGTGCAAAAAATTCAGTTTAACTTATTTTGGGTATAATTAGCCTAAAAGGTGAGGTAGATATGATGAAAAATTATTTTAAAGGTCGGCATTTCCAACAAGACATTATTTTGGTAGCTGTTGGTTACTACTTCAGATTTAATTTGAGTTATCGTGATGTCGTTGAGATTTTACGTGATCGTGGAATTACTGTTCATCATACAACGATTATGCGCTGGGTTCATCACTACGGACCAATCTTTCAGGTGTTGTGGCGTCGGCATAAACATTCAGCTTCTCAAAGTTGGCGAGTGGATGAGACTTACATCAAGGTTAAAGGTCAATGGTGCTATTTGTATCGCGCCGTTGACAATCAGGGATTAACGCTAGACTTTGAGTTACGTAAACATCGTGATTATCAGTCCGCTTACCATTTCTTGAAACGATTATTTACGACCGATGGTCGTCCCAATTGTTTGGTAACTGACCAATATGGTGGAACTTTAAAAGCCATTAAGCAAGTGATTAAAGACGGCTTATTGGAGAAAGCAAATCATCAATGTTCCAAATATCGCAATAATCTAATTGAGCAAGACCATCGATTCATTAAACGACATCGGGTTCGCTCAGCTGGTTTTCAAACCATCCGAACTGCCGCTAAAACTTTAGCCGGGGTTGAAGTTGTCCATGCGATTCGAAAAGAAACCCGAAGAAATGGTAGTTTCTTCGGGTTTTCAGTAACCGCTGAATTGAAGCAATTATTGATAGCGTAAGCTGTCAATATCCAAGAAAAGTTAGTTAATGTGCATTTGTTTTAAATTTTGCACCAGAACCAAAAATTTGATACTAACTTAGGTTGTGCAAACTTTTTGTCAAAATGAACAAAGAAGTCAATATCTTTATCGTCATATAGATTAATAACTTGCTGAAGCACTCCGGAATCCTTCATTCCGGCAACTAAAATAGCATGTCTCATTACTTTATAATCTTCCATTCCATCAGAATATTCCTAAACCTGGTTCGAATAGAAAACAACTTAAACTTAATTCTAATTTTTTCAAGAAAACTAAACTTAAACAAAGCCGTTCTACTTAATAAAAATCCTTCAACCCACTTAATTACTTCACTATCTCTTTGGATAAGGCTTTGTGCATAAAAATATAACAACAGATTTTTCCCAAATTTTCGACCATTTTCAACATCCGAAGTGCATTCTTGCATAATGCTCTGCACAGACTTCCATTGAGATTCGAACGCCTGTATTGTGAACGTCCGTGTGATAGATTCCTCTTGATGAATATAACTGTACATACTAGGGGCCTTTGTATCGAAAAATACTGAAATCTGATTACGTTTCGACATTCGAATCCAAGCAAGCAAATCTTCAGCATAATTAATGCCGTCTGTAAATAAATCTCCGGTCCATAATTGCCTGTAAGAAATACTTTGACAGAACCATCCTTGTAACCTACCAGTTAGTAGCAACGTAGAAAAATTAAATCCCGAAAAATCAGGCAATTCAACCCTTATTTTGTGATTCGCAGTTACTTCATAAACAGGTAAAAACACAACATCTGCTCGACTAATTTTTATTGCTTCCACATAAGTCTCGATAAATTTTGGTTCAAATTCATCATCAACGTCCGCAAACATAACATACTTACCACGTGATGCTAAAACTCCAACTCTTTTTGCAGATGCCACTCCCTTGTTTTCCTGTTTTTTTAAAACTATCTTGTCAAAAGACACATTTTCCATGAAGTTTACAGAATCGTCTCGTGATCCATCATCTACAAACACGACTTCAAAATCCTGATAAGTCTGCGCTTCTAGCATCTTGATTATCTTCGGCAGAAACTTTCTCCCATTAAAATTTGTAATGACGAGACTAACTTCAGGCCTTTTTACAGTTTCAGTTTCAAACATCATTTTTCTCCCCACGTTTTAAGTTGTCTTTTCACATTCTTCAGTAGATAATAAACCTGTGGAAAATGAAGAATAGCCTCCTTAGAAGCCCAAAACTTGTTATATTTCTTCCAGTTTTGATTCTCTATCCAGCTGCCGGAGTAATGGATGTAAGCTGATTCCTGAGACAACTTTTAAGAGAGGGTATAATGAATAAATCGTCTCTCAAAAGGAAGGAATTTTTACATGCCAACTCGTTACGACAAAGAATTCAAACAAAACATTATCAACCTATATAAGTAAGGCGAATCAGCTGCCCAACTGGCCAGAGAATATGGCATTGGCTATTCAACCGTTCATAAGTGGATCCAGGGCCAGGCCAAAACTCAATCCGGTAAATCGCCAGACGAAATCAAAGCGATGGAAAAGCGACTGGCTTCGCTGTTTGAGGAGAACGAAATCCTAAAAAAAGCCATGGGCTTCCTTGCGCAGAAGTAACCAATATCTTTGATTACATTCACCAAGAAAGCCATCACCACCAGGTAACCAAGATGTGCCGAATCCTCGGTGTTTCCAGAGCTCAGTATTATCGTTATCGATCCCCCAAACCTTCAAAACGCCGGGCCGAAGATGCGGACTTGAAACAACGGATTCTGCGGATCTTTGCGGAATTTAAGCAGCGATACGGTGTTATTAAGATCCACCATGAATTGAATCTGGAACTTCAACCACTGCAGCTTCGGTGCAGTCCACGACGGATTTCCCGGCTCATGAAGGAACTGGATATCCACTCCGTTACCGTCAATAAGTGGAAAGCGGCTTCGGCTTCCAAAACCAAGGTTGAACAGCGTCCCAACTTGCTTAAGCAGGATTTCTCGACCACTGGTTTAAATCAAAAATGGACCGCTGATATGACCTATATTCAAACGAAGCGTAATGGCTGGTGTTACTTATCAACCATCATGGACCTGCACTCACGACGGATTATCGGCTATTCGTTCTCAAAAAAGATGGATACTGATTTAGTCTTAAAGACCCTTGAAAGCGCGGTTAAAAATCGAACCATTACTGGGGAACTGATTATCCATACGGATTTAGGATCACAGTATACCAGCGATAATTACAATCAACGTTTAACTGAACTACATATCCGCCACTCATACAGCCGTAAGGGTTGTCCGTATGATAATGCGCCAATGGAATCCTTTCACGCTTCCCTCAAAAAGGAATGTGTTTATCCAGTGCCGGTCTTTGAAGATTATGAAACTGCCGCTGCCGTCCTTTTTGAATATGTGCATGCTTTCTACAATAGGAAGAGAATTCATAGTTCACTGGGCTACCAGACCCCCTTACAAGTTGAAATTGCAACACTTACGAGCCAAATGGCCGCCTGATTTAATGCTTTCCAGGGTTCAAATAAGTTATTAATCGCGATTAATAACTTATTTGGGCTGTGGAAGGTAAACGCGGTTCTGAATGTCTCTTAAAATCTGTCTCAAATATTGACTTCAATCCACTAATACCACTAAACAAAATCCCTGACAAAATCATCAGCCAAACATTTCGACGAACAATAAGCCAGAGTCTTCTCAAATCAATCACATTATCCATATGATACACCTTTTATATTTGCGAA
Source organism: Levilactobacillus sp. LN180102 (assembly GCF_050106635.1). Lineage (NCBI taxonomy): Bacteria > Bacillati > Bacillota > Bacilli > Lactobacillales > Lactobacillaceae > Levilactobacillus > Levilactobacillus sp. LN180102. The sequence goes on along the minus strand of NZ_JBNIIX010000024.1, from coordinate 10,709 downwards.
TCTAATTAGTAGATTCGCTTTTTATCATATCCATATTTAAACTATACCACGTAAAATAAATGAGAGCGTAAAATATCTTGTGTAAATGCATAAAAGATTTCTGAATTGTATAGAAATAGGGAATGCCTTCCCTTATGATATTTAGTAACCACAGAAAACATCACAGGAGGCATTCCCCATGAATGAACTTACCACAGAAATTATCGCTGCACTAGCCCAAAAGCAAGATTTGGACGAAGTTTTTCGTCACCACCTCGAAATTGCGATTAACCAGCTGCTTCAAACCGAATTGGCAGAGTTTTTGGGTTACGAATGCTACTCATACGCTGGGATTAACACTGGTAATAACCGCAACGGCAGTTATGAGCGCTCGTTTGATACGAAGTACGGCCAACTTAACTTAACCATTCCTCGAGATCGCAATGGCCGGTTTGAAAATCATACCTTGCCAGCCTACGGTCGGCACAGTGATAATTTAGAAACAACGGTCATTCAGTTGTATACCAAGGGAATTACCACTGCTGAAATTGCCGAACTCATTGAGAAAATGTACGGTGCTCACTACTCCAAAGCCACGGTTTCCAACATGATTAAAGCCGTCAATGAACAGGTTCAAGCTTTCCAGCAACGTCGACTGGCTTCACAATATGCGGCCATCTTCTTAGATGCCACTTACTTGCCGTTAAAGCGGGATACCGTTCAAAAAGAAGCCGTTCATATTGCGATTGGCATTCGTCCAGATGGTACGAAAGAAGTGCTGAACTACCAAGTGGCGCCAACGGAATCGACTGGAATCTGGACTGAACTGCTGGGAACCTTGATCAAGCAGGGCGTTAAAGATGTGCTGTTGTTTGTGGTCGATGGGTTAGTTGGTTTGGATGAAGGCTTGAATCGGCATTTCCCTAAAGCCAAACGACAACGTTGCCTGGTTCATGTTGGGCGGAATCTGATGAACAAAGTTCGCGTAAAAGACCGCAAGGCCGTGATCAGTGACTTTAAACAAGTTCATCGGGCCGCCAACCGTGAAGCAGCCGAACTGAAACTGAATGAGTTCGCCAACAACTGGCATCAGACCTATCCCAAATTAATCAAAGATCTGCTTAAAATGCCGAATTTACTCACTTTCATGGACTTTCCACCAGCTATCCGGCAATCACTATACTCCACTAACCTGATTGAGAACTTTAATAAGCATCTCAAGCGCACCACCCACCACAAAGAACAATTTCCAACGGAAGATTCACTGGATCGCTTCCTGGTTTCTCAGTTTAATGTTTATAACGAGAAGTCTCTGAAGCGGATCCACCGAGGGTTCAAAGGACTCCAGGACACCTTGGAAGCATCATTTATTTAAGTTAGATACATATTATATGTACGAAGGCATTTCATTTACACAAGATTCTTGACGCTACCGCATTGTCTCACTACGTTTCTTATCATCAGTTTGAGTGTTGATTTCCTGAATCATTTTTTTACCACGGGCAATCATCTGTTGTAATTCAGAATCTTGATAGTCATATTCCTGACCGGCCAATAATTTTTCATGTTCTGTCATAATATTTTATCCCCTAACGTCCCTAATTTTTTTAGCTGGTGATCCAACTACGACACTATTCGGTGCTACATCCTTGGTTACTACTGAGGCTGCTCCAACAATTGAATTCTCGCCAATTGTCACTCCAGGAAGCACTGTAACACCAGTTCCTAGCCAAACATTTTTTCCAATATGAATCGATTTTGTAATCAAAGTTTTTCTTTCCGTAGGAGCTTCTCCATGATTTACCGTTATCAAAGCCACCCTTGGACCCAACTTAGTACCTTCATCAATCCAAACACCACCTAAGTCCATGAAAAAACAATCTTTATGGCAGATTGTAAAATTTAAGTTGAACATTTAAGTGGACAGAAAAACCCATCAAGGTCTTTAATGGTGTTACCACACAATCCATTAGAAAGAAGGACCTTGATGAGCACCACTATTTTATCATTCCAGAACCGTGTTGTCATTGAAACGCTTCATAATGAAGGACGTTCCTTGCGATACATCGCTAACTACTTAGGCTTTAGTAAGACCACCATCTTTAACGAACTTCACCGGCTAAATAGTGAGTATCAAGCTGAACTAGCGCAAACTGACTTTGAACGAAAGGTTAAGTCAACGGGGACGAAAGTCTTCGCTTACTAAAAACCTTAAACACTTGATCGAGGAAAAGGTTCAAGTCCGGAAGTGGTTCCCTGAACAAGTTGCCCATGTGGTGGGGATTGCCTACAAGACGGTCTATAACTGGATTGATCAAGGATGGCTTGATATACAGTTGCCCGATTTGCCTGATCATGGAATTCGTCGTCATCGTGCTAAAGAAAAGCGTGGTACGTTCAATCACGGCCGCTCCATTGAGGAGCGGCCTCATAAAGTCGAAACTCGCCAGGAATTCGGCCACTTTGAAGCTGATACCGTACTTTCTGGTAAACGTAAAGGTCAAGCTGTGGCTACTTTTGTGGAGCGTAAGAGTCGCCTGACAATTGTTAAACGGCTCCATGGTCGCGACAGTCAGTCCATGACTCAAGCCGTACTTGAACTAGCTAGTCAACTTCAAGACAAGCTCAAGACGCTTACCGTAGATCATGGTAAAGAGTTCGCTAACTATCAGACAATTGAACGGCGAACTGGTACACAGGTTTATTTTGCCCATGCCTATTCACCGCATGAAAGAGGCAGTAATGAGAACCGTAACCGAGTTTTGCGGCGCTTTATTCCCAAAGGCCAAGCCATTGAAGAACTAAGTGATCACCAATTGGTTCAAATTAATGGGTATTTGAATTCACGGCCACTTAAATGTCTTAATTGGCATACACCAATCGAGATCTTCTTGCTTAATTTACGTCATTAAATTCGTTCAAGTTATTTCTTGCAATCTGCCAAATAATAAAAAAATGCCGAGTCTCCTTAAAAGAGGCTCAGCGTTTTTTTAAATCTGTGACCAGACGTCCGCTCCCAAAGTAGGGAAGAGAGGTACGATGCGGCCTAGTTGTTCAGCTGTATATTGAAACTCAATTGCTGGTAATAAAACGTTAATTGCATCGGCAGCATGTTCACTAACTTCAGCTGCTCCTACAAGATGATGGTCTTGATCGTAAATCAAGGTGTTATCACCAATTGTTTCCTTATCAACTTGGCGGAACCATCCGTCAGGAAGATGATTAGTTTTAATGGTGTAATCAGGATTTTGCTGAGCTTCTTCGACGCTCATACCAACCTGTGCGATTTGTGGTGAGGTAAAGACAATGGTTGGGATGGGCGGATAGTTGATTGCGTCAGTAGTCTTTCCTGTGAAAAGTTGGGTTAAATAACTAGATTCAAAGATCGCAGTCGGGGTGAGCTTAGGCTGTTCTTTATCAAGCACATCACCAGAAGCATAGATGTTATCAATGTTAGTTTGAAGATGATCGTTAACTTCGATCCCGTTAGCATTGTAACTAACGCCTACTTCGTCTAATCCGATGTTTTCGATGTTAGGAATTCGTCCGGTAGCATCCAAAATCCAGTCGGTGGTGAGGGTTTCGTGATCGTTATAAGACACGGTAAAATGAGAACCGTCTTCCTCAAAACGATCCACCTGAGCGTTGTAAATGAACTTCACCCCTCGTTTTTCGAGGTCGGCAATGACTTGTTTTACGTAATCTTGATTAAATTTGCGCAACGCCCGATTATGGCGTAAAAGTACAGTGACGTTCGCGCCGGCAGCATTGGCAATCGTGGCAAATTCCATGCCGATATAGCCCGCGCCAATAATTACGATATTTTCAGGAAGCTGTTTGAGGTTCATAAAATCGGTACTGTCATGCGTAAGTTCTGAGCCCATAACATCTAGATGGTGGGGACGTAGCCCCGTTGCAATCACGATTTTGTCAGCGGTGTAGCGCTGTTGATCCACTTCGATGGTGTGAGCATCAACAAATTTTCCACGACCGTGAATAATTTCGATGTCAACAGAGTCGAGTAAACCAGTAATCATGTCCGGCAAGCCGTCGATGACTTCGTGTTCATGTTCTACATTGGCAGTCCAATCCAGCTTTAAGTCACCATTTACAATGCCATCAAGGCGTTCTTGGTGGCGTAAAAGTTGAACCGGGTTGTCCAGCGTAATTTTCGCGTTGCATCCACGGTTTGGACAAGTTCCCCCGATTTTGTCCGCTTCGATAATGGCGACTTTTTTACCACTATTAGCTAGTGGAACCGCCCCGTCGAAGGCACCATGCCCCGCGCCTAAGTACAAAACATCAAATTGATAACTTTCAGTCATTTAATTATCTCCATCCTAAATTTAGGTGAATAAACAATTACCATTGTTGGTACGAGCATAGCAGAGGATAGGTGCGAGTTGCAAGCGATTGCAACTGAAGAGAACAAAAAGCAATCCTTAACTTTAAATAAGTGTAATAACTAAATCGATTATTCTTTAACGCCTTTAATTGAGAAAAAAGCAAATCAAAAATTCCTATTTTAAAAAGAATGGCACAATCGAATAACTTGTATGCAAATATTCAATTGCCTATAATTAGATTTAGAAGGATGCAATTTAGATAATGGAGGATTTCATATGAAAAGATTTAGACTTTGGTCAAAAATATCAATTATCATTTCTATATCTCAACTTTTATTAGCCATTTTTAAAGAAATTCAAAACTATAACAAATCTAAAAAACATCCTTCGAAAAATAAGAGAGGATGATGTTTTATGCATTGGTTATGGGTTTTAATTATTGGTGCCATCATTGGTGCTATTGCTGGAGCAATTACTAGCAAAGGAAAATCAATGGGGTGGATTGCTAATATTGTTGCCGGATTAGTTGGTTCCTCTATTGGAGAAGCTGTACTCGGATCTTGGGGCCCTCAATTAGCCGGAATGGCAATCATTCCTTCAATTATTGGAGCAGTAATTGTTGTTGCTGTAGTTTCTTTCTTTGTCGGTAAATTAAAGAATTAGTTTTTAAGCTTCATTTAAGGTTCTTATACTAAATTATAGATGCTAACTTAGTTAGCCCCCCTCGACTTTGTTGTGAGCGAAGCCAATTAATAATATTCCTGACCCACTTAGTTTTAAACTAAGTGGGCTTTTTTTGTTCCTTAAATACCCTATCAAGTTCACCAGACAGCAGATTCCTATCTTCATCACAGGCTACCAGCTGGCAACGACACCTTGGATGAGTATCCGTGACTGGAATCGGTGCTTGTCCATAGGTAAATGTTTGTCTATCAAGTGGTTCACAAATATCACAAACACGATCATCTTCCTCGGTTAACCACATCACATACTGAACATTCTGTTCATCATACGCTCTATTCTTACCACCGTTGCTATTGCGTATAGCTTCATTAGTTGTTAACGTATGAATTCTGGATAGCATTTGGTTCATAGGCGTTGCTAAATTGTCATCAATTCGATCACCGCTTTGAGGAATACTGCGGGTCATTTTATTGATGTCTGATTTTTTCATGCGGCGACTCAAACCCTTGTTCAGGGTTTCTTTCATTCGTGTCGTCATGAAGTCGCCATGCACCCAAATTCGTTGAGAATACTCAGCTTGGTTGGCTACTTTATCTGGAACTGTTGATAGTTTATTAGGGCTTGAATTATTATAGCCATTGATATACTGCTGTTTGAGTTCATTAACTGCAAATGATTCACTTTTTGCTGTAGCAATATTCATACCGGCGCCAATCATTGCACCCAACATATCACGCCGAGAAATAGATGCTTGGGCAAAGATTGCTTGCAAGCGTTTAGACAATTTGTCACTAGGACTAGCGTTAGCTAGCATTTCATCAATTGCTTGGTAAAAGGTAGATTGTAAAGAAAATAGGGACCCTTTCAGTTAACATGTGCTAACCAAAAGGGGGCCCTATTTTCTTTTAATACCGTATTTCACACGGTATCGAATAAAGGTCGTCCGTTTAATACCTGTATTTCGGGACACATCAATGTCACTCATGCCAGCTCGATAAAGCTTAAAAGCATGTTGCAAACGGGGATCATCTTTGGCATATTGGGGTTTGCGCCCATGATATTTACCCTGCTGCTTAGCTAAGGCAATCCCTTGTTGCTGGCGCTCAATGATTCGCTTACGTTCACTTTCGGCCTGATACTTATAGAGTTCAATAATCAAGTTGGTCATCAGTTGACGTAAATTTGGGTCAGCAATCCCGGTCATGGACGGTAAATTCAACACATCTAGGGTGGCACCCTTATTTTGAATGGAGTTCATGATCTTAGTCAAATCATGGTTGTTTCTGCCTAAGCGATCTAATTCAGTGACCATTACAATATCACCCTCACGAATATAGGCCAGCATTTTTTGCAGTTCTGGCCGATTAGTGTTAGCCCCACTTAATTTATCCGTAAATAATTTATCAACGTCTTTTAAAGCCGCTAACTGTCGATCTAAATGTTGCTCCTTGGAACTCACACGCGCATAACCGATTTTAGCCATTTTCAATTCTCCTTTTGGACAGTTCTAATGAACACTTGTAATTCCTAGTATAGCACAGAAATAAAAAAGACCATTAGGGTATACCCTAGTGGCCGTTTTAAATTACTACAATTCACTATTATCATTTTGAAAAGTGCTTAAAGAACAGAACGATGAAAAAAATAGGTGCAAACAAAACAAACAGCACGCTCATAACCAAACTTTTAAACAAACTGTATCCCCAACCAGCCGCATTACCGTACGTTGCCGTTTCACTCATGGTATACTCCCATGGATTTGCAGAAACTCCATTTGTCGACCACTTTCTATCCCTATGATGTTGAGACCTGTCTTGATGGTGGATATCAAGTGCTTTTTGCTTATAGGTAACAATTTGGCTATTATCAGATTTGAACCATGCATTATAATGAAGCCTGAAAAATGGTAAAATAAGCAATGTTGAAAAAAAATATAAATCTGATGCCATAAAGTCGTACTTAAAAGGATAAAGAGAAAAACTTTTCTTGGTAAAAAATAGAATGACCACCAAAGCTGCGGCTCCGACAAAAAAATAGCCCAGCATTTTTAATATCTTTTTAAACATTAGCTGTCTCCTCCCATCCACTTTGAATGAAATACTACTGATACGCTTGACTGAAAAAATGACAGAAACTATTCGCCAACAAAGTTTTCATACAATAGAAATCTATTTTTATGCGGAATTTTTAAAAAATCAAAGAACTCATCATCTAAAAAAGCACCAGATGCTGCACACTCAACTCCTAAAACGGTAGATACTAAATATAAATTTTGTGAACAGCGTCCGGCTTCAATGTTCATAAGTCTATATGCTCGATTTCCATACTTAAAAAAAGAAAATTCTCCATTACCCACGAAATGTACTGAAAAATATGAATTTGTTGCTTGACTCATTAGCCCAGTAACGTACTTATAGTCCTCCTGTTTGAATTCTTGGGAAACAGCTCTCAGAACATTGCAGTATGGATCATAAAGATATACACCATTTAAAATACTTTCAACATTATTGACGATTACATAAATTTCTATTGTGTTTAATTCTCCCTCAGTAGGAAAAGTATACCGATACTGGGTGCCCTTTCCATTATGCTCCTATCCTAGTATTTGGTACATAAATTTCTGAACAGTTGTGCCATAATTAATAAAACAAGATAGGAGCAATATGCGATGCTAATATGCAATTTATTCTAGATGATGTTTTAGAGAACATTCAGTTTTATTTGGGCAATACGGCCATTACTTCGAAAAAAATAAGGGAGTTTATCATTGATACACATCTCCAACAAATGTTTGGTGACATCGAAATTTTACTTCACAGTAAAGTAGGCGACCTTTCTACAGGTCAGCAAAAAAAATATCCATTCTTATTTGTTTACTAAAAACCCCCGATCTTTTAGTACTCGATGAACCAACAGTCGGATTAGATGTAACCAGTAAGAGCTGTCTTACTCAATTTTTAAATGGTTACAAGCTAAATCACATAGTTCTAATAGTTTCTCACGAACCGATTTTTGAAGAAATTAGCACTAAAACAATTAATATATCGAATTAGAATAGGAGGACAAAAATGATTAAATTAAATAGGTGGCAATGGGGTAGACAGCTACAATGGGGAATAGTTTTATTTGTTATATCCTGAATTATTCATACCTTCCAAAAAAGTCGTCAGTTTTCATGTTTTTCAAAAACTGACGGCTTTTGATCTTGCTTACTATGTATTGAGACTCTAAATTTTGATGGTATCACCTAACGGTGAGTCATTTTTGAATTTTTGGGTGCACTTGTCCCTTGATCGTACAGAATTTTTTTTTAATTGGGGCTATTTAATAGCCTGAATACGCTGTAATACCTGATAAAAGAGTCGATGATAAACGTGATGAGAACTCAGTCGTAACTGGATTCGTCGACCGGTAAACACAACGCGGGCAGCGACTTTGAATAAACGGATTCGTAATGTACTAACACGCAATCCGGTCTCTGTTTTAGGTAGGGCTATTTGCTTCATAAAATTGATAATATTGTACGCTAATACACTAACCATCATACGGGCAGCGTTGGCGGTAAACGTTGAACTATCAGTCTTATCAAAGAAGAAGCCCTCTTTGGCTTCCTTGATATAATTCTCCATCTGACCACGCTTATGATACAGTTCAAATGCTGCTTCTGCGGTTAAATTTGTCAGATTAGTCACAATAAATTCATGTGAAAAGATCAATTCGCCAGCTACACGAGTTGACTTAACGTATACTTGACGCGGTTTAGGCCACGAAGTGGCCTGATAAGTTGCTGAGTAATAGTGAGTTTCGGTTTCATGCCACTCAGTTGTGTCGCTTATCTGTACAAACTCTTCTGCCAAGTTGTGTAGTCGCTTATTACGTTTGAGGCGAATAATGTAAAAGACATCATCGGCCTCGCAGGTATCATAAACAGCTGGTGTGGCGAACCCGCTATCACCGCGAACCAGAATATCAGTTTCTGGCAATTGGTCTTGATAATGTTTTAATAACGGTTCTAAAAAGGCTTTTATATCTGTACTGGTATAGGCATTACCAGGCCGTAGGATGGCTTTCAGGAGATTACCATCATTATCGATAGCTAGTAATGGATGATACCCCTCCGAGCCATAATGGGCGTTATAGTCAGTAGCTTCTTGATTGCCATAAGTGTCAGAATGGGTTGAATCAATATCAATAATGGTGGTCGTCTGATTAGTTAGCAGTCGAGCTTGATCAATAAGAGCTTGATTTAAAGTCTGGAAGGCGTCCACACCTGCGGAATCGATACGTTGCCAGAAACGGGATATCGTCGCTTGTGAAGCTAAGGCTGGTTTGTCCAATAAAAGTTTAAACAATGGTTCTGCAACCAATGAGGTTGCAGCAGAATCTGTATTATAACCGGCAATGATCTGCAGAACCAACTGCATCAAGATACTTGAATTACTATGTCGGCAGTATTGTCGATGGTCGTTGAACTTCAATAGATTGTCAGCTAAGTTCGTGAACTGAAACTTTGCCATCAGTTCAACACACAAGGTTAGGCCACCATCAGAAGATAATTGACCGCCGGTATGCGATGCTAGAATGTTTTTATTGAAACTAAATGCCATTTCCTGTACAGTTTTCATTATAGAGTCCTCTTCTCTTTATAGTGTCTTTTGGTCGAGTTAACTATACCAGAGCTGAGGCTCTTTTTCTGCACTTAAAAGGTGAAAACGTAAAATCCCCATCAAGCACTTGAATCATGTGTTTGATGGGGATTTTGGAGTTTCTGGTGAATAATTCAGGTTATATTTATCTTTTTAAATTTATTTTTTTTTGACACAACAGCCTACTTCAAAAGTATATCCAATCTAGTCTTTTCATTGATTACCTTGATTATTTTTATGATCAGTACTGGTTCAGCCAAGTTTACAGAAAAAAGATTCAAACTCACAAAACAAATACTCATATGGGTTAGTATCTGCCTAGTAGTCACCGTATCCGAAATGCTAATTTACAATATTCCAAATAATATTTACACGGTCTTCACTCACTCACAGTTTTGGACAAATACTTTCTTTGCCTTGTCTGCGGCAATTTTTGAGGAATCACTTTGCAGAGGCCTATTTTTTTCTGCTTTCGTAGGATTGGGCATTTATAGGAGCTCCAAATTTAACATAACCAAATCGGCGATTTACTCTTCATTTCTGTTTGGTGCACTTCACAGCATTAACCTTTTGTCAGGTCCTGTTACAATTGTTCTACAGCAAATGTTTTCTGCAATAGCAATTGGCACACTATTCGTTGTCATTCGCGTTATAACTAATGGCCTATTTTTCCCTATCTTGATACACTTTATTTTAGATTGGGGACCATTAACGACTTATTCTTATGACACTGGTGGTAGCTGGGTATTGACTCTGACCATATTCACCATTATCTTTTTGGTTAGCACTAAAACATTATCCTTGGTTGATCAACAATTGCAACATCTTCAGATTGAAATTGAAAAAGTTAAATAATATGTTTGTTTAATTGTTACATTTGTTAATATAAGGCTTAATACTACGAACGATTTTTCTAAATAGTAAATTCTATAATTAAGGTAGATTGTAAAATTAATCCGAACGCTGTTCGGACAAAAAAGATCAGCTTCCTTTAAAATGGTGTTTACCACAAACCCATCTTTTAGGAGCTGATCTTTTGTCTAGTATAACCTAT
>NZ_JBNIIX010000023.1:0-24034 GCF_050106635.1 Levilactobacillus sp. LN180102 | reverse complement strand
CACTCGCTTTCAATTGGTTTTCGTCGACTTGATTGTAGCACAGGGCAGTATGCCCTTTTTAGTTTGTTTTACAAAAAAGGCGTCGATGGATTTTATCCATCAACACCAAATATCATAGAGCCCCAAAAACAGCGGTAACCATGGTATGGTTCGCTGTTTTTTTCTGTTATTTATTAGATTGTTTGCTCCAATGAGGCCGCCCGTAATAACTGCCATGATACTGGCAACTTTAGCGTTTGAATTTGCCCTTGTAGTAAGGCAACCGTATCATGCGTTAGCTTCTCTGCACGAGTATGGCACGGTCGTTGCTGATCGCAAGCTGCGGGCTGTTGGAACAATTGCTGGTATAAGCGGCGTAAAGTGGCCTCGCCAATGGGTTGGAACAACTGGTGTTCAGTGAGGCCCGTTTCTCGCAACCAGCAGACTGCCTGACTCACCACTCCTGGCAAGGCGTACTGGTGAACGCTTGCCCCTTAGCCGTGACCACCGCCAACCCCATCAGGCCAGCCACCGTTGCTTGTGGGGTTGCGTGACTCAACATCGCCAGATCTAACAGGAGATATCGGGCTGTCGGTAACGGCCTTGGCGCCAAGGCTCGTGTCAGTTGGTCATTCAATCGGCTATAAATGGTGCCTCCCAGCCGATCAAGTAACTGTGCTGGATCAGCCTGCGCGATGATTTGCATCTCGTCGGTCGCGTCGTCCACTACGAGGAGGTCGCGGGCCTCCCAGCTAAAAGCCGGCAACAACGTCTGCGGTTGCGGGGTCCACTCGCCTAACGGGACAAAATTTGCCCCGGCTGGTTGGCTATTAAATTGCCGCATCACCGTCACCTCCTTAACCTATGCTGAGTGTACCCCCTTCGACCAACTTGAAGGCAACTCATTTGTTGATTACCGGAGACAAATTCTTGCGACGTCCGCAAATTCCGAGTACTATATAGCTTAACCCTTCGAGTTAGTGGAACGCTAACTCATTTAAAGGAGGACCCGCCATGTCCTATACGATTCACGAAGTTGCCCAAAAAATGGGCATTTCGACCTATAGTATTCGCTACTACCACGACCACGGTATGTTGCCGTTCGTCCAACGCGATGAGAATAATAATCGGGTTTTTAGTGACGATGACTTAGAATGGTTGAACATCATTGTTTGCCTACGAGCCACTGGAATGCCGGTTGAACGCATTCAACACTACTTAGATTTGGTTCAGGAAGGTGAAACAACCGTTCCTGAACGCTACGACATAATGAAGGCCCAACAGGAGCGCACTTTGAGCGAAATCTCGGATTTACAGAAACATTTGTCGACGATTAACTTCAAGGTCGATCATTACGCTCAGATCATGGAGAGTCATGAACCCGATAGCTTTGTCCCCTCGAATCTCCGTGAAGACTCGGCTGACCAAACGGCTTAGTCTAACGATTACTCTCCTAAATCTTGAGTTCACACCTAAAAACACGCTCCTCCCGAAATGATCTGGAAGAACGTGCTTTTCAGGTGCCACTGGGGTGCCAACACCTGGGCCGATTGGAGATATTGGAACTCTAATCATTCCTATTCAAAAAATCGACATGTGAAATATAGTCTAATAACTCCAAACAAAGGCGACTTTGGTAGGGCCTACTGCTCAAAATTAGTATATCAGGCTATGTACTATGGCAGTGGACACCCCGCTACTTAAACCAGCATGTTCAGCCGCAATCATTGCCCCTGAACACAAGCCTACGAAGGTTGGTATCTACTAAAATGCCAAAACACTACATCTTTTCTATGATTACTAATGTGGTATCTCTATGTTTGTTTGTGATTTAAGCTTCATTACACTTTACATCTTCTACCAGCATAGGTGCAGAGTTGCATTGGCAAGCCAGCACGGTAACATTATTTATTGTCCTAATAATTACTTCAATCGTTTCGCTGCTGATCCGTCATATCAAGGTTTTATTTCTCTGTAACTTCTTTACTCCTGCCGCATTAATTATCTATCTATTTACAATTGGTATTTCAAACTATTCTACGAGGTATCTATGGATATTATTACTGTTAATATTTATTTCAATACTTTTGAATCTCTATCATGTATCCCACTGGCCGTTATAGCTAATTGCCGCTATTCTTCTAAGTCATGCAATGGCTTTACGCACAAAGAATAACTTTGTAATTTAGACGTTGCACATAATTGATTAAAGAACTGATAGCGAAAGCGTAGATCACCAAATTGACTGAAAAAATCAACTGGCGTTTAGGAATGTGTGCATGGTGGTTTGTTGGTCTCAACGTCTTGGCCAGAATCGTCACGCCGTTTTACAGCACCCTTTTGATGACTATGATCCAGCAGAGTTTCCCCGCCAACCAGCTCGGACAGGTTCTAGGTATGTTAAACTCCTTGGCTAGTCTGGCGGGGCCCGCTGGTCTTATCTTTGCTGGGCCGCTCGCTGATGCAATTGGCGTAGCAAAATTATTCATCATCGGTGGCGTTGGCTCGCTGCTGTGTGGTCCCGCGATGTGGCTGATGCCTAACGACCAACCGTTACAAGCTCACTTGAAGCTAACTGAAAGCGACCTGTCCTAGCATCTTAACTCGCACTCAAAAATGAGCCGCCCTCTAATCACAGAAGGGCGGCTCATTTTTGGTCGGCCACGTATTACCAACCGTTGTGTCTGATAATGCTGTTACGACATCTTCTTTTCAAACCCCTCCATTGGCGCCGCTTCATTTTGATAATCAACGGCGACACTCGGATCAGTGGTAAAGTGCATCACTGAATAGAAGGCCCCCTTCAAGTAATCCTGCATGGCCCGTGGAATGGCTAATTCATCAAGTTCTGACGGTGAAATTTGGTAGCGAATGCTGGCCTCATCACCATCCACAATCTTTTCAACCCACTGGGGTTCCCGAATAAATTCACGCCCCATGGCAACTAAATCAGCACCCATTTCCAAGACCGCTTCCGCATCGGCAGGCTTTTCAACCGAGCCCACCCCAATCAGCGGCTTACGACCGGCTAACTGTTGGACCAATTGCTTCAAAATTGGTTCGTGATCCGTCTTATCATTTAGCGACGTCCGGTGTGCAGAGCCCATTGAGGTATGCACGTAATCGACTGTGGAATCGCCCAACATATCGACAAAGGCTAAGCTATCAGCTAAACGAATCCCCGGTGTTTCGATTTCTTCTGGTGAAATTCGGTAACCTAGTAGAAACGGCCGATCAGCGTACGTATCAATGGCCTGCTGTGAACTGGCAATGACGGCCTTGGCAAAACCCATTCGTGCGTCACGGTCGCCACCCCATTTGTCCGTCCGGCGGTTGGAATTAGGGGAGAAGAACTGCTGTAGTAAATAGGTATTGGCTCCATGCAGCTCAACGCCATCAAATCCAGCGGCAATTGCTCGCCGTGTCGCTTCACCAAAGGCCACAATAATCTCATCAATTTCGGCAGCCGTCAGCTCACGTGGTGTTTGTGAATCGGGTGGAAAGACGGCCTTAACTGCACTGGCACTAACCGGCTGTTCCCCCCGCAAGATACTATCGTTAGACTTACGACCCGCATGGAAAATCTGCAGGATCGCCTTCGTGCCGCCACGCTTCATAGCATTAGCTAGCCGACTGAGCCCGTCAATATCCCCATCATCGGCAATCGACAGTTCGCCTTCGAACCCCTTACCACTCGCGATAACGTTAGCAACCTCACCAATAATCATCCCAGGGCCACCTGCCCGCACATCATAAAACTTAATCTCATCGTTGGTGACATGCCCATCGTAGAAGCTGGACATGGTGGTCGTTGGCGACATCACCATCCGGTTCTTCAGGGTCACACCGTTCTTAAAAGTATAAGGTTGCATAAATTGGTACGTCATGAGTTAGTTCCACCTTTCTGGTCTGTACACGTTTGAATGGCCTGTAAAATTGGTCGTAACGTTGCCCCAGTGGCCGTCAATGCCCACTGCTCATCGGCTCGCCGCCAAATGAGTTGGTGCTGCCACAGTCGGAGTAAGGCCCATGGCAAACAACCACTGGTCACGCGTTGTCGTAAATCACGCGTTGTCACGGGACGCTCGCTCAGCTGTAGTAAAACCTGCCACTGCACCGGGCTACTGATCAACGCTTGAATCTCTTGTAATCCATGGATTGTTGGTTCCATCGGCCACCTCCTTAACAAGACCTAGCATACCCGCCCATAACCTCAAAAAAAAGAAGGCACTTTAAAGTGCCTCCGTTGGTTGGTTTAAAATTTGATTGAATCCACTGTGCCCGTTTCTAATTTCCATATCTGGCACCTCACTAGCTCGTTGTTCTCCCCACACCGACATCTGCACAAGGATTTGGCCTAAAGATCGGCCCAAGTCTGTCAATGCATAGACCACTTTGAACGGCGCGCGATCCCCATAAATATGACGGACGATCACACCATCACTTTCCAACTCACGTAGTTGCTGGGTTAAGACCTTTTGCGAAATAGCGGGAAGCTTCTGGCGCAAATCACACGTCCGTTGCGGCCGCTTACCGAGGTGGCATAAGAGTTGGGGTTTCCATTTACCACTAATCACGCCGAGCGTTGCCTCGACACCATTGTTGTATGACTTCTTCACAAAATAACCTCCCAGCGTTTTCTTCCATTTTAACCACTAAAAGACCTTTTGGGGAGTAGGCACTTTTTAGTAACCATTGAAGAATCCCCGCAGACGTGTAGAATTAACACCAATTTAATGGTTTGGAGGGACTGTTATGCAAAAACCAACTCAATTACATCCCGGCGATGCGGTGGCGATCATCAGCCTGTCCAGTGGCGTTCTTGGCGAAGACTTCGCGGCCCATGAATTAACCCGGGGCCAGCAACGACTCCGCGAATTAGGCTTGATTCCCATCATCATGCCCAATGCCTGTCGGGGCGTGGCTTATCTAAACGCCCATTCCGAAGCACGGGCCGCTGACTTGAAGCAGGCCTTTCTTGACGAGCATATTCATGGTATTATCTGTGCAATTGGTGACGAAGATACCTTCCGTCTAGCACCTTACCTATTCAATGACCCCGACTTCATCACCGCCGTCCAACAGCATCCCAAGTTGTTTACCGGGTTCTCTGATACGACGGTAGATCATTTGATGCTCCGCCGGTTGGGACTGGTTACCTATTATGGGCCTAATCTGCTTAATGACTTAGCCGAGTTAGGCCCCGACTTATTACCCTATACCCGTCAGACCTGGGCCCACTATCTAGCTAATCCCCAAACCACCGCGATTACCAGTAGCCCTGTGTGGTATGAAGAACGCACCGACTTTTCGGTGGTGGCACTTGATACTCCCCGAGTTCAACATCCCGAAACCCGGGGGTACGAAGTTCTGCGGGGGACCGGACACGTACAGGGGCGCTTACTGGGCGGCTGTATCGACAGTCTTAATAGCCTGCTGACCGATACGCGTTACCCCGAGGAACCCATCATCAACCGTAACTATCACATTATGCCAAGTCTCAGTGAATGGCGCGATAAAATTCTGTTCTTGGAAACCAGTGAAGAATGCCCCACACCAGCAGCCTACCAAACGATGCTCCAAAATCTTAAATGTGCCGGAATTCTAAGTGAAGTTCGGGCCATTATTACGGGCAAGCCCCAAAACGAACGGTACTATACCGACTATTGTCGCGCCCTTTTGACGGTTACGCAGGACCTTGACTTGCCAATCATGACCAACCTAAACTTTGGCCACGCTTATCCCCGCACCGCCCTACCTTACGAACTATTGGCGACGGTGGATTTGGACGCACAGACACTAACCATCGACGAGCCTTACTTTAGGACCACTGATTAACTGTTTATGAATACAGTCGGATACAGTCTTCAACCAGGTCAAAGAAGCCATCATGATTAATCTTTTGGCCGACCTTGGCGTTAGGTTGTTGCTTTAAAACATTGTTTTCATCGCAAACCGTTCGACCATAACAAGGCCCCCGGTTAATATCGACCACCACAAATTCATCCTGCGTTTCAAAGAGATCGGGATCGATTAGATACCCAATGGTCGTGGCATCGTGAATTGGCCCGGCTTCCAATCCAAATTCTTCATACTGCGTTTTGAGTGTAAACCGCAACATATCACCAAAGAGTTTCCCCGCCTTATTACCAACCGCTTCCATGCGGTCAATGATATCTGGCGTACAAACGGTTTGATTGGTCAAATCAAGCCCCATCATGACGATTGGCACACCTGATCTAAAGACAACGTTGGCGGCCTCAGGGTCAGCGTAAATGTTAAATTCAGCCGATGGCGTAAAATTACCGGTTCCATAGGCCCCACCCATCATCACGATTTCTTTAATCTTAGGAATAATCAGTGGCTCCGCACGCATGGCACTCGCAATATTAGTCATTGGTCCGGTTGGTACCAAAGTAATGTCACCATCACTAGCTAACAACGTATCGATAATGAATTGAACTCCATTTTTAGTTGCTGGTTGCCGGTTTAATTCGCCAAAGACGGGACCATCTAACCCAGTAGTTCCGTGAACGTTACCGGCTACTACTTGGTCTCGCACTAAAGGCTGTGGCATCCCCGGATAAATTTTAACGTTCATTTCTAATAATTGCGCGACATTCAAACCATTGCGGACCGTTTTTGCTAAGGTTTGGTTCCCCGCCACAATCGTAATCCCTAATAAATCAATACTGGGGTGGGCATATGCCATTAGCATCGCCACCGCATCATCATGTCCCGGATCACAATCTAAAATAATCTTTCGTTTTGCCATCATTGCTTCCTCCCATTCTTTGTAAGCCCTTACTTACTGATTGAATTATAACCAGTATCTTGCTAGACTAACTATGAGAAATCTCATATTAGGAGTAATCATGGTCAAAATTAATGATGCCAATTTAGTAAAACAATTTATCCTTAATAGCCATTACTTAGCCCAATTTTCAACGGATATCACCGCACAAACCCAACTGATTAAATTTCCAGCCCAGTCATTTATTGTCAAAGAATCGGCTACGCCTGAATATATTTATTATCTCGTGAAGGGGCGCGCTAAGCTTTATGATGTTATGGCTAATGGTAAAGTGACGCTCATCGATTTCTTTACCCCGCCTTGTTTTATTGGTGAAATGGAACTCATCAATCCAGCAAGCACGCTTTACAGTGTTCAAGCGATTGAAGACTGCTGGTGTCTGGCCGTATCCATTCGGGACAACCAATCACAATTGCTCAATGACCCTGTCTTTTTAAAGCACGTTTGTATTTACTTAGCGCAAAAGAATACCCGTAATATCGAGACGGCTTCTCAGAATCAATCCTTTAGTTTGGCGGAACGGCTAGCGGCATTTATCTTATTAACCACGTATCATCATCATTATGCTGAAAAACATACTCAGGTTGCCGCTTATTTAGGCGTGTCATACCGCCATTTGTTGTACGTTTTAGCTCAGTTTGTTAAAGCCGGCTACCTCGTCAAAGATAAGCCTGGGTATCTAGTAACCAATGGAACAGCCTTACAAGAACTAAGCCGTGACGTAACTAACTCCAACCGTTAACTAATAAGTCACCGCCAATCAACATAAAAACTGCGAACTCAAACGCGTTCGCAGTTTTTATGTGCCCCGACTAGCTAGCCGGTACGACCATCACATCCGTATCAACAATCCCGAATTGTTGACGCATGGCGGCCTCAATCTCTTCGCCAAGCTGGTAACTGTCCTGCACTTCCATATGGGCATCCACCGCGATTACCAAATCCAGTGTGACGACATTCCCATTATAGTGGGCCTTTAGTTCCATCACCTGTTGGACTGCCGGAAACGCCAGCGCCGCTTGCCGAAATTGGTCTTCCACCTGTGGGTCAAAATAGTCCGCCAAATTCAAACTACTCTCACGGAAAATTTTAATGCCCGATGTCAGGATAAAAATCCCCACTAAAATACTGGCAACGCCATCCAACCAATCGAGCTTGAAGATCAACGCCCCACCGATAGCAACTAACGTTCCCAGACTGGTAACCGCATCGCTCAAACTATCTTGCGCCGCCGCTGTTAAAGCCGCATTTTTTAAACGACGACCGGTCCGCCGATTAAGCCACCAGACGCCTAGCATGATGACTGCGGCGATTCCAGCTCCCAATAGTGTAATGGGTTGGGGTACTTCTTGACTAGCCTGATGCATCAAGCTTCGGATTCCGCTATAGATAACACTTGCCGCGATCGCAATCATGACAATCCCCGTAATCATGGTGAAGACCGTTTCGTAGTGAAACCGCGTCAATTGAAGTCGCTGACCATCCTGCTCTAAATCTTCTGGTAGCGGTTGACCCATCAAGTCATCGTCATCAATATCACGAGCAATATGGATGCCCACGAATAACAATACGGAGGAGATAATCCCGGATAAATTGTTAAAGGCATCCGCCCGCAAGGTTTGCGAATGACCAATAATGGCTAAATAAAACTCAATCACCGAAATGGCTAAATAAGCGCCGACATTCAACAATAAATGTTGTTGGGCGCCGCGGAGTTTTTGTAATTCTTCTTGTTGGCGGGCGTGCCACGTAGCTTGCTCCTGCTGTCGATGTTCATTTAAATCTTTCATCTCTAAGCCCTCTTATGTTCTGATTATCTCTATTATACCCGTTAACGTCGTCACAATCGTCAAGCAGGCAAAATGTTCGTGTGAACGGCCTTATTGTATATTTTTTCATTAATGCCACTTTCTGTTGAAAGCGGTAAAAATACTGACAGTAAAATTAATCATTACGGTTTAAACCGCCGACAAATTAGCACTTTATTGCACAATTAAGGGACTTTTACCCAAAAACGATTGCAAACTGTAAATTTATTAGTTATAATTGCTTTGTGAAATTGGTACTAATTGTTTTCAAAACTTCCGAAAGAAGGCATTTGTATAATGGCTGAACGTAGTTATGACTTTCTGATGCCCAGCGTCAATTTCTTTGGCCCTGGTGTCATTAGTAAGATTGGTGATCGAGCAAAGATGTTAGGGATGAAAAAGCCCGTTATCGTCACGGATAAGTTCCTTGAAGGTTTAAAGGACGGCGCCGTGGAACAGACTTTGGATTCTTTAAAGGCTGCTGGTGTGGACTACGTTGTTTACAACAACGTTGAACCCAACCCTAAGATTCGTAACATCAAAGAAGTTAAGAAACTTTACGAAGAATCCGGTGCGGACTCCATCATCACTGTTGGTGGGGGTTCTGCTCACGATACTGGTAAAGGTGCCGGCATTATTTTGACTAATGGCGACGACATTACCAAGTTGGCTGGGATTGAAACACTCGACAAGGCTTTGCCACCATTAATCGCCGTTAACACGACGGCCGGTACTGGTTCTGAATTAACCCGTCACGCGGTTATCACGAATGAAGAAACCCACTTGAAGTTCGTGGTTGTTTCATGGCGGAACATTCCGTTGGTTTCATTCAACGACCCAACTCTGATGCTCGATGTGCCTAAGGGCTTAACCGCAGCTACTGGGATGGATGCCTTCGTTCAAGCCGTTGAACCTTACGTTTCCGTTGACCACAACCCTATCACCGACTCACAATGTGTGGAAGCGATCAAGTTGATTGAAACTTCCCTTCGTGAAGCCGTGGCTAACGGCCACAACTTGGACGCTCGGACTAAGATGGTCGAAGCTGAAATGTTAGCCGGGATGGCCTTCAACAACGCCAACTTGGGTTACGTTCACGCCATGGCTCACCAACTCGGTGGTCAATACGACGCACCTCATGGTGTTTGCTGTGCCTTACTTCTACCTTACGTTGAAGAATATAACATCATTGCTTGCCCAGATCGTTTCGCCCAATTGGCTGAAATCATGGGTGAAAACACTGAAGGCCTATCAACGCGGGACGCTGCCGAATTAGCCATCAAGGCCATGAAGCAATTATCCGAAGACGTTGGTATTCCTCACTCAATCAAAGAAATTGGTGCTAAGCCAGAAGACTTTGAATTGATGGCTGAAAATGCCTTGAAAGATGGGAATGCTTTCTCTAACCCTCGTAAGGGGACCAAGGAAGATATCATCAAGATTTTCCAAGCTGCCTACGACGCTGAATAATTTAACGTAATATGATGAAAAGCCGCCGAATTTCGACGGCTTTTTTAGTGTTTGTGCGTATACTTAAAGGTAGTCAGAGAGGAGTCTCATCATGGAAAATACTTAACGTTTGACTGCTACGGTACCCTACTCAATGAAGAAGCAACCTACGCAGCCATTGAAACAGTTGCCGATAAAATCGGCGTCGACCCACAACTAGCCCGGCAACGCTTTATCACCTATCAAGATAGTCGGGATAACATGCATCCCTATCTCGATTACGCCATTTTGACGCGTAATAACTTGATTCATCTCGATTATCAATTTGGTCTAACCCATCAGTTCGAACGCTATTACGTAAATGTTCTGATTGCTCACCGTAGCTTAAAGCCTTTTCCCGAGGTCATCGGCACCTTAAAGACGCTGCAACAACGCGGTTATCACTTAATCATGATGTCCAATTCATCATGGGATATTATTCCCGCCAACGCTGCGGCTTTAGAAGTTCCCTTTGATATTTGGACTGCTGAGGACGTTCACACGTATAAGCCTGACCCGGTTTTCTTCAAAACAGTGGCAGCACACTATGATTTGACCCCAGCAAACCATTGGCACATTGCTCAAGGATACGGTAGCGACATTGTCACAACCGATGCGCTTGGCTGGCGGTCAATTTGGGTGAACCGTGACCACGCCACTCCCACAACCACTGCACGACCAACACATGAGGTCCATAACTTGGATGAGATACTCCAATGGCTGTAACAAGCACTACCTGCTAAAAAAACTAGGCAATGTCCCCTACGGACACTGTCTAGCTTTTTTAAGCATTGGTTGATTCAATCTTATACCGCAACCCCGTCTTGGCCTTCTCCGGTGCAGTCCGTCGTGGATCAGTTAAGTAAATCTCACGGTGCCAGTAGTCGCCCATCGTGGGCACAACTCGGTAATGCTGATCGGTCAATACCGTTTGGAGCTGGGCAAAGGTTGTGGGCTCTGTGTCAAAGGAGCCTTGATGAATAGTTTGCAGCACCTGCCCCTCCGCATAGGGTTCCCAGGCCAAGTGATCCAACCATGGATTAGGCTTCTTAGTGGTCACGCGTGTGACACTTGCTTGAAAGTCAGTGACCGTTAGGCGATCTGGCTGACGCAACATAATTTTGTACCGTAGAGCCGCCTTATTCAAGGTAGCGCCACGCGACCCATCACTTGTCGTCCAGACCCCTTCGAGTGGATACACCACGTATTCATAGGGGTCGCCCAATTCACCACGTTTTAACGCCATGCGCAGGTCGTAGGCCACACTATACAAGACCCCCACCTGTTCACTAAATAACGGCCCATTGGGGTCACCCGTTCCTTCTAGGGTGATAAAATTCAGCCGTGGCAAGGTCAAAATAGTCGGTTCTTTAGGCAAATACCACGCTTTTTCTGCTTTACGCCATTCATGCTTCATCGTGCCACCTCCATCTTCTCTATTATACCAAGAACTACCAAGGCGCCTAATAATCCTTGTATTAATTTATAAATTTCGGTAAGCTAGCCCTATTCCAGCAAAGGAGTTCAAATAATGACGTTAGACTACCATGCAATTGAACAGGCTGTTAAATCTGAAACCAATGCCGGTGAGTTCGCTGATCTCATGCGGACTTTCCGTGAATTAGGCGTTCAACGCTACGATTATCTTGTGGCGGATGGCCGTTACCGGTACTACGATGCCGACAGCCATATCGATTTACAGATGAATGGGGTACCTCAACCAGTTGCAGCAACTAGTAACGCCGCTAAAATCAAAGCGGCCGTACTCGCCGCTCAGGCTGGTCAATTTGATTTTACACGTTTCTGCCAACTGGCTGGTGAAGCTGGCGTTCCCGTTTGGACCAGTGACCTTATGAGTAAGACTGTCAGTTACTATGACCATGAGCATCACGTACTACTGGCTGAACCGATTCCTGGCCTCTGATAATCATCTAGTATTTTGGCTAATCAAAAAGTTGCGGCTTGAAATAGGCCGCAACTTTTTACTTTTTCGCGTACAACAGGTTCACATGTGTTTGTGCTACCACGTGTCCCTCAACCATGCGTAAAAATTCATTGTATAAGTACCCTGACGTAACGGGCAACGTCGTGTCAACTGCCGTTACTGTTAACCGGTACGCATGAACACCACCGCGCGGCCGAGGTCCCGCGTAGTGCTTGGTTAAGTCATAGCCGCGCTGTTTGAAAGCTGTGGGCTGATGAATTTGATCAATAATCATCGGTAGGGTATTGGTACCTTGCGTAAAGGTAGCAGTTTGGCTAGCATTATCCGGAACCACGACTTGACCGGCCGTTACCGGCAGATTAGCGCCTAACCAATGAATCCACGAGAACCCTACAACCGGAATCGTATCATGATCAATCAAGCTAAATGCTACGGTCACAGCCGCTTTCGGTAAATCCGTTACGGTGAACGGAAACGAACGTAAATTAATTCCATCAATCAGCTCATCGGCGGGCTGATTGATACCATACTCATCTGGCAAATTAGGTAGCGCAAACGGGACTTGAATTTGCATGACGTCATCGCCTCTTTCTATAAAAATCCGTACGCTTTACTCTACCACTTTTAAGCACATAAAAACGTCTGGAAAAATTCCAGACGTTTTTTTAACTTATTTAGCTTGGTGCCGTAAATCCATTTCGATTTCTTCCAGTGACTTGCCCCGCGTTTCGGGAACCAAGTAGTGGACGAAGAACATGGAGAGTACCGCGAAGACGGCAAAGACGGCAAATGGACCACCAACATTGTTGTGGAAATATGCCAACATAACCAAGAAGAATTGTGACACCAAGAAGTTCCCAATCCAGTTGGCCGCTGAACCAATCGATGATCCGATTCCCCGAACACTCAATGGGAAGATTTCACCGATCAATACCCACGCAATTGGTCCCCATGAAATAGCGAAGCCGAAGATATAAACCCCAATCAGGATCATCGTCGGCACAGCCGTTGAATGGATATCCATCGTAAAGTTCATCACTGCCAGAACGCCCAAGGAAAGGGCCATGACGATTGACCCAAACATTAGGAAGGCTTTCCGGTTAAACTTATCCATAATAAACGTGGCCAGAATTGTCACAACGAAGTTCACAATCCCAATACCCACAGAAATCCAAATGGCGCTACCTTCCGCAAACCCGAAACCTTTAATGAAGACTTGCGGTAAGAAATAAATCACAGAGTTGATCCCAACTAATTGCTGTAGCAACATGATTCCGACCGCAACAATCACGGCTGGTCGCGCAATCGTGAAGAGTTCCTTCACACCACCCTTAGGCTGCTTAGCAACTTCTTCAATCTCAGCCAACTCTCGCTTTGGATCGTCAGCTGTATTCTTCCGCAACATCTTTAACACACTCAGTGCTTGCGTTGAATCACCCTTTTCGGCTAAGAACCGTGGTGATTCGGGTAATAAGAGTCCCCCAATGAGCAATAGAGCTGCTGGAATCAAGGCTGACCCCAACATCCACCGCCAATCACGGATGCCCAAGAGGTTATGATTTAAGAAACCAAGGTTAGAAACGTATGCCAACAAGATTCCCAAAGTAATCATCAACTGGAATAATGTTCCCAACGAACCCCGACGTTCAGCAGGTGCCAGTTCAGCAAGGTAAGCTGGTGTCAGTGCTGAAGCTGAACCCACGGCCAGGCCCAAAATAATTCGGGCAACGACCATCGACCAGAAACCAATCGCAATCATAGACAACGTTGATCCCAATAAGAATAAGATGGCAGCCAAGATTAATAGGCGTTTACGACCATAACGGTCTGCCAATGGTCCGACACCTAAGGCCCCTACCGATGACCCAATCAACACGGAAGAGGTAATAAATCCCGTTTGACCAATACCTAAATTAAAATTGCTTTCAATCAAAGGCGACGCTCCAGAGATAATCCCTGTATCAAACCCAAAGAGTAGTCCTCCGAGTGCCCCGAATGTAAAAATAAAGAATGTACTTAAATGTCTATTCATCTTACCGGTCCTCACCCTTCATAAATAATCAGCAAATAAAAGATAGCACTAATCCAAATCCTTGTAAACGCTTACTATAAGCGGTCGCACCCGGTTTGCCAAGCAATATGCTCGCAAATTAGTCTATACCAATTATAGTCCGAACTAACACAAAAAGGCCGCCTACTAAAGCGGCCAATTACTAGATTAAAAACCAATTTCGTGAAACTCTCGACAAACTACTATCTCAAATTTTATAAATTTTTTTGTGATGCGCCATCTAATCCTCTGCTTGATCCAAAGCCAACTTTCCATCCATTAATTGATACGTTTTGTCAGCGAAGTCGCGTAGACGAATATCATGGGTCACAATCACGACTGCCTTGTGGTGCTGCTTGGCTAGATTCCGAAAGAGTTGACCGACCACTTTGACTCGATCACTATCCAAAGCAGCGGTCGGTTCATCGGCCAAGATGATATCAGGATTTTGATATAGTGCCCGAGCAATTGCCACTCGCTGCGTTTGGCCTCCGGAGAGTTCGTTGGGGTACCGGTTGACTAGCTTAGAAATCCCCAGTTGGTCAAGTAGATCTGTCAGTTGATCGTGCTTTAAATTACCTTGTGCCTTCACGCGATCGACCAGCGTAAATTGGTCTTGAACCGTTAGGTAAGGGACCAGGTTATAAGCTTGTAGAATAAAGCCCACTTTGTTCAGACGGAAAGCATCGCGCTTTTTCGGTGACAGCTGATTCATGGCCTGATCTTGAACCAGTACATCCCCAGTAGTCGGCGTCTGAATTCCTCCGGCAATCGTTAGAAAGGTACTCTTACCCGACCCAGACGGTCCGATGACTAGGCTGACCTCACCGGCCATTGTTTGAAAATTCACATCTTTTAGAACAGTTACTTCACTCGTATCGTGACCAAATTTTTTCGTCACATGCGTTAAAGTTAATGCTGGCATATTCAGTCCTCCTATCCAATGACCTGAACGGGGTCAACTTTTAGAATCACTCTGACCGGAATCAAGGCACCAACGACACCCGTCAGGATAATTCCGGCTGTCACGCCACTGAGTAGCGGTACGTTAAAGCTTAACGGAACACCAAACGGTAAAATGACAACCGTCGCAGCGGTTAAGGCGGCCCCAATGAGCAGGCCTGAAATCACTAGCACGAGCGCCTGACTAACCGTTGTCGTCACTAATACCCGGGCCGGAATACCTTGTGCGCGGAGCACCCCATAGTTTGGTAACTTTTGCATGGTCAAGATATATAAGAAGACCGCAATAACAACCATTGAGATCACTAATAGAAAGGCAATCATGAAGGTAAAGGTCGTTGTCTGTGCTGAATATCCCGGTAATTTATTGATAAATTGACTCATTTTTAAGGTCTTCAAACCACTAGTCTTCGCTTGATAATTAGCTCGATTCGACACCACACCACCAGCTTGAAAACGATCCGTTAGGTTACTCAACGTTCGCCATGTCCCTAATGTGCCATAGATGACCGGCGCCACGCTGAGCTTAGCATCCTTGGTGAAGCCGACAATTGTATACTTGCCACCATCTGTGTTCAAGGTAACCTTGTCACCCAGCCGATACCCTTTATCCTTAAAACTACTATCGACCATAATCTGGTTTGCGCGCGTTGGCTTGTGACCAGAACTGGCCTTGAGTTGCTTATAAATGAATTCATCACGGTTAATACCAACAAATTGCGACGAAATCTTTGCTTGACCCTTAGCTTTGGCTACCACACCAGCTTGGCCAATATAAGCTTCATGGCTAGTTAATTTAAGTTTATTAGCCGTTTTCTTGCTAATCAACGATTGCGCCAGACTCTCATTGGCATCGCTATTCAAAGCAATCTTTTCAGCGTTCCACGTCGAAATGGCCTGCGTGTTTTGTTGCGCTAGTCCGTATGCCAAACCACTCAACACAAAGACCAGATAACTCACGAGTACCACCATCGCCACAATTAGCCCATAACGCAATTTTTCATGGCGGATTTCTCTAAGTGCTAAAAACATTGGTCATTCCTCCTGACTTGCTAATAAGTTTAACGCCTGCTGGAGGCGTTGCAAGATAACTGCTTGGGCAGTTGGCTGCTGCATCACTTCTTTAATGGCAGCATGACTCAATGTCATTGCTGCCCAATCCACTGCTGATAAATCCACCGATACTGGCAATGGCGGTACCAGGCTTTCATTTTCAGCATAGTGCCGTTGAATTAATTGGTAGTATTGTTGGCTATTCGTGACGTGCTCCACAAATGCAGCCACAGCATCATAATAACGTTGCGCTTGGAATTGACCCGCGTTGACGGGACCAAAGCCCGCGTGAATATCGGCTAAGGCCGTATGAAACAAAAATTGGTAAGCATCCGTTAAATCCGCAAAGTATTTATAAAAAGCACCACGGGCAATTCCTGCCGTCTTAACAATTCTAGCCACTTGAGCATCCGCTAGACTGTGCGCTGAAAACTCCGTGAGTAACGCCGCCGTCACCCGTGAGCGTTTCGCGGCTGGTAAATTGGTAAATGTCGTCGTTGGCACGTTTAATCATTCCTTCCCTCAGCCTTAAGTGACACGGCGTCACTTAAGATTGAAATGAGTATAGCATCTTGAGTGACACCGTGTCAACTTAAAGGCAAAAAAATAGTTACCTGGATGGTAACTACCTTTAACGACGCCATTATCCGTTATTAACTGTCAATTTTTCAGGCTCGCCGATGCGTAAATGTCCGATAAATGCCAGTACCAAGAAGACCAGCGCAACACCACAAACACCCGTCCAACCAGCCTGACCCCAAGCCCAAGTCGCTGCTAAGGTGCCGAATGACCCACCTAGAAAGTAACTAAACATAAACACAGAGTTGTTCCGGCTACTTTGCTGCCGATTCAGCGATTGGACAATGGCCTGATTCGATACCTGGCTAAACTGCGTCCCTAAATCCAACAGGATAATCCCAACAATCAGACCGAATAGCCAATGACCAGCTAGCCAAAAAATCACGAAGGCTATTCCGGAAAATACCATGCCTAACCCAACTGTCAACCGTGGGGAACGCTGATCAACTAGGGTTCCAATCATCGGAGCAGCCAAAACACCAGCAATCCCCAATAAACCTAGTAATCCAGCAACATTACTACCCAAATGATACTGAGCAGCTAAGTAAAAGGCCAATGTCGACCAAAGAACATTTGATATGCCAAAAAGACAAAACCCATTAAGTGCCGCTCCTTGCAAGGGCTTTTGCGTCACTAACAACTTGGGCAAGGTTCGAATAACGGCGCCATAGTTGAGGGCCCGATGTCCCCGTTGATCACGAGGAAGGCGCCAGTGAACGATGACTAAGAAGAATAAGTCGATTACCGCGGCCACGAGGTAAATGTTCTGCCAAGGAATTAAACTTCCCAATAGACCACTGAAGGAACGGGATAGTAGAATACCGGTCAGTAACCCGCTGAGAACCACGCCCAATACTTTCCCCCGTTGGAGCGCCGGTGCTAGATAACCAGCGTATGGAATAATGATCTGTGGCGCCACCGACGTAACACCAACCAGTGTCGTCGCAATACCAAATACCGTGACTGTCGGTGCCCAGTAAGCCAATAGTAGAGACAAGATAGAAAGCCCCATCATAAATTGAATGAGGTGATATCGATCAAAGATATCGCCCAAAGGAACAATCAATAAGAGGCCAAAGGCATAGCCCAGCTGGGTCAACATCGCCAACAAACCAACGATTGCCTTAGATACTCTAAAGTCTGTGGCAACTAGGTTCTCAATTGGTTGAATAAAATTCAAATTCGCTACAATGACCCCAGTTACAGTGGCCATCAATAAAAGCGTTCTACGTGATAACGTTACTTGTCTTGTCACTGAAAAAACCTCCTAGCTAAAGTTTAAAGCTTTTAGCTGGAAATGAAAATGACGATTATAGTTAGACATGGGGATTTCCTAAAATTATGGCTATCGTTTTTTCATTTACGTTGCTGCGGCACAATAATACGTGACCACAAGGCTCTCAGCACCCCATATCCCACAATGACGCCCACTAACGCACTCATAAAGAAACTGGGGAGAAATAACCAGACAGCTCCAGTGGTTCCCAGTAGCCACGCCGCTAGCGGATAAGCTGCTAGTGCGCCCAAAATACCAGATCCCAGTAGTTCACCAACCGCTCCTAGCCACAAATGGCCCGATTTTTGAAACAGATAGCCACTCAACATGGCCCCAATCATGCTTCCCGGAAAAGCCAGGATCGTCCCCGTTCCTAAAACATTCCGCAGAACCGACGTCAAAAATGCTTGCGCTAATGCCCACCACGGCCCTAGTAAGACACCGGTCACTAGATTCAATAAATGTTGCATCGGCGCCACTTTAGCTACGCCTAGATTAAAAGAAAATACACTGCCGCCAATCGTGCCTAATGCCACGAGTACAGCTGTCAGTATCATGGGGTAACTTCGCTTCATCATCGGTTAAGGTCCCTTCATTGGTGCTTTTTCATTTACTATATGATGGAACCGGTCTAATCGCAACTCATGATAACCTGTACCGCTTAAGGCACTACCATCTAAGCCACTTAATTATCATCTTTTCCCAAATTGCGACCATAAAAAAACGTGATACCACTAAAATTAGTCGTATCACGCGTTTGAAAACTAGATAAATTGAATTAAAGACATCAGGATTGGTACCACGATAATGAACAGTACCGTACTGGTTGTCACCACGTTAGTTGCATATTCCACGTCACCATGGGCTTCATTCGCCAAGATTGGTAAAACAGCCAGCATCGGTGTCGCTGATTGCACAATCAACGTTTGAGACGCCATCGTTGGGAAGCTAGCACCGAAATGCCCAGCGGCAAGCAAGACCGCTACCATGATAATCGGTGACAGGACAAATCGTCCTAGCAGCGCCACAATCGTATCACGATCGAAGTGAATACTCTTGAGTCCTGCGTCCGCCAAAACAATCCCAATATAAATCAAGGATAACGGTGTTACCAGATTACCAACATACGTCAACGTTGAGTTCACAAAGCTAATCTTCAGAATTGGAATATTCAGCAATAAGAAGACTAGTGCCACCAGGAAACCCACTAATGGCATTGGAATAACCTGTTTCCAATTAATCTGATGATGTTGCTTTTCCTTCGGCTTGGTTGGATCATCGTTAGAAATCAAGAAAACCCCAAATGCCCAAGTCGACACCGTATTCACAATATAGTAGACCAAGAAGTAGGTCATACTGTTATCGCCAAACAAGGCAATGTTTAACGGTAGCCCAATAAAAATCGTGTTGGCGTTGACGACCGCGTTAATAAAGATCCCCTTACGTCCCGGCCGAACATGCATGATCCGTACCAAGGCAAAGGCAATGAGATAGCCAATGATGACGGCCAGAAAGGCATATACCAAGTAACCGGAAAAGGAAACCAGTTGCCCCCGTGTCAATCGACTTAACACGGAAACGAAAATTGAGGCAGGCAACGCAATGTTCTTAATAAACTTTGAAATTGTCCCACCAAACTTATCATCGAACCAGCCTTGTCGCCGCAGGATAAAGCCGAGTACCATGATTAACACAACAACTAAAACACTTTGAATCGAATTCCACAAAACAGCCACGAGCTATTCGGCCCCATTTCTCTCATGATTTAACTCTCTCTTATGCCGGTCCAACTGCCGTATCGGGCCGAACACGTGGTTCTTAATCGTTCTCAACGATTCACATTTACTTGTATTCTGGCACCCATTTCATATCAGCAACTGCTTGCTTAACGTCACTGATTGGTTCCTTGTTTAGACCCTGATCAACAACGCTCTGTGCAACAACTTCAGCCAACTTTTGAGAGAATTCTGTCAGCTTAGAAACGGGTGGCAATACAGCGGCACCGGCTTCACTCGTATCCACAATGCCACCTAAAGCGTGGCAAGCCGCCGATAAAGTTTCCCCGTTTAAGACCTTAGCTGTTGAAGCAACCAGCCCAAAGCCTAAACCAGGATACATTAACGCATTGTTACCCTGGCCAATGTGGTAAGTCGTGCCATTGTAATCTACGTCAGCTGCGGGAATCCCAGTCGCAACCAGCGCTTGACCATCAGTCCATTTGATCAGATCTTCGGCCTTGGCTTCCGCTAACTTCGTTGGGTTAGATAGTGGGAAAATGATGGGCCGATCAGTGTGCGCAGCCATGTCCTTAACGATTGCTTCCGTAAAGGTTCCCGGTTGCGTCGATGTCCCGATCATAACTGTTGGGTGAACCGTCTTCACAACAGCGGCCAAATTAGTCAGGTCTGCCGCGTTGCTGAAATCAGCACGTTCCCGGGTAAACTCACTCTGAGCGGCCGTTAAGTCAGGCGTATCGCTGAACAATAAGCCTTGCTTATCAACAGCATAGAAATGCTGACGGGCTTCTTCTTCGGATAGGCCAGCGCGCTTTAATTCATCCAAGATTTGGTTGGCAATTCCCATACCCGCTGTGCCGGCACCAAAGATCAAGAACTTTTGGTCTTTGATATTTTCCTTAGAGATGTTTAAGGCCCCTAAAATCCCGGCCAAAACGACCATCCCGGTGCCTTGAATGTCATCGTTAAATGTAGCAATCTTATCCTTATATTTGTCCAAAATGACTTGGGCATTGGACCGGCCGAAGTCTTCCCAGTGAAGGAGTGATTCTGGGAAGAGTTTTTGTTCTGCGGCTACAAATTGATCGATAACCGCATGGTATTTATCACCATAAACCCGTTCGTGATGATTCCCTAAATATAGCGGATCGTTCAGCAACGTCTGGTTGTTCGTTCCGGCATCAATGCTAACTGGCAAGACTTGTGCTGGATCAATTCCAGCCGCCGCCGTGTAGACCATTAGTTTACCAACGGCGATGTCTACCCCGTTAACACCCCAATCGCCCATACCCAAAATCCCTTCGGCATCAGTCACAACAACCAACCGAATGTCACGATCACCCGCAGCGTTCTTCAGTGTTGCTTCGATATCTTCTGGTGCATCAACGGAAATAAAGGCTGCGTTTTGCGGATCCGTGAATAAATGACTGTATTGCTCAATGGAATCAGCCACGGTTGGATCATAAACGATTGGCATAAATTCAACCACGTGTTCATCCATTAAATGGAAGAATAATGTCCGGTTTTCGTTAAAGAGATTCATTAAGAAAATCCGCTTTTCCAGGTCACTTGGCTTGCTTTGGTATTGGGCATAGGCCTGAGTGGCTTGTTCATCAATCGTTTGAACTTGGGCTGGCAATGTCCCAACCAAGCCAAGTTCCCGCCGTTCTGCTTGTGTGAACGCGGTTCCTTTATTTAAGAAGGGGTTATTTAAAATCGTATCTGCTGTTTGCGTCATCATGATTTTCCTCCAATTTGGATAGCTCTTATTTACATATTGCACTATAACGCCCTGAAAATTTTATAGTCAAACGTAGCGATTGTTATAAAATTATTTTATAATGTAGTAATCAGCCTTGATTTGACAGGAGAAAATATGAATACAAAAGATTTGGATTATTTCCAGCAGCTTATTCTACAAAAAAATTTTTCTAAGGTAGCAGCCTTCTTCGGTGTGACTCAGCCCACGATCACCACGTCTATCAAACGATTAGAGACCGAATTTGAAACCAAATTAGTCATCCGGGATCGGGTACACAATGATATTCAAATTACCCCGAGCGGTGAGCAATTAGCCATTCACGCCCAAGTCGTCCTCAGTGAATTAACGCTAGCCCACCAAGAACTAGCCCATTTAGCTGCTCGCCAAACCACGCTGGGGTTGCCACCAATTATCGAAAATTATTATTTTCCACGAATTGCCGCACGATTGCAGGCTGAGAATCTGCTGGAAGGACTGCAAACTGTTGAGGGCGGCTCTGTATGGTTACGCCACGCCTTGCTCAACGGACAAGCCGATATCGGCCTGCTGGGATCGATTGAACCACTAGCCTACCAAAATCTGATTGCTGAAGAATTTGATCGCAAACCATTTAATATTTTCATTGCTAAGAGTCACCCACTCGCCAATCGGCAAAAAATCTACTTCAGCGAACTGCGGCACGAGAAATTTATTTTATTCACTAATAGTTTTGTGCATAACACTGCGTTTAACAAGTTAACTCGTCGTAATCATTTTCGCCCAGAAGTGGTTTTCCGGGCGAATGATACCCACATTATTATGAATCTTGTTGCCGAAAACGTGGGGATTACATTTCTAACGGATATCGTCGATCAGCATCGTAACGATGTCGTTCGCTTGGAATTACTAGACGATGAGCAACCCGAGTTCATTTCTAGTATTGTCTATCGAACCTCCCACGTCTTAACGCCTGTTCAAGAACGCGTACTGCAGATTCTACGAGAGAGTTTGCGGCTAGGATAATCCCATCGTACTAAAACGAGTGACAATAACAGGCCATTAGGAAACGGTCTATCATTATCACTCGTTTGTCTGTGTAATATAGATTTTGGTGGTTAATCTCAATCTCTTTAACAATTTTTTCATCTTATGACTCAAGTTGACGTTGAAAATGGAAATCTCGACCCCCATAGTCCTCCACATATTGATATAGAATCAGTTCCATCACTGAAATCGTCGAAATTCGCGAGCTAATGTCTGTCCCGTTGACGGTCACCCCATCGGTAAAAATGTAAAAGTTTATATCGCTGAGATTTTGAATCGTATTATTATCCGGCTCCGTTATCGAAACCAACAGCGGTCGTACTGGTCGCCCAACCAATTGACTCATCATATCTAACATTTCTCCATCAGAGCCTTTATAAGTCAAAATGAAGACCAGCGCGTCATTGTCCACTTGAGTCAATGCTTGTTTACGATAATCATGATCTCGCGGAAAGTGTGTCTTAAACCCAGCCATCGTATACAGATAATCAATGTAAGCAACCGCATGCTTACTCACACCCTTGGCAAAGAAAAACACATCCGGGTGCTGCGCCAATCGGTCAACCACTTGGCGCAAGTGGTCTGGTTGAATCACCCGGATTGACTCACCAATATTTTTTAAATATTCCTCGCGGTAATCCTTTTGCTGCACAACAAATGGCGTCGTCCGTTCTGCTTCTTGCCGGTTAATTAGCGTGAATTTAATCACCGTCGTAAATTCGCTAAACCCTGAAAATCCAATTTTCTTAACAAACCGTAGAAAAGTTGCAGTCGATACAAATGTTGCGGACGCCACTTCACGAATACTCTGATTCTTGATCTGACCCATATTGGTCACCACATAATCAAAGAGTTTCTGCTCATTGGGGGATAACTCGCTTAGATGTGCGTTGGCGATTTCAAAGAAGTTCATACCTGCTGTCCTCCCGTGTGACGACCTGGGACTCCGGCCGCAATGGTGTGAATGTTGCCGCCACCCGTTAGGATCTCATTGGCGGAAACATCCACGACTTGTCGATTGGGATAGAGCGCCGCTAATTGGCGATGCGCCAGGGCATCTTGCGGATCATCAAATACTGGCATCAAAATAGCCCGGTTCGTCGTAATATAACTCACATAACTCGCCGTCAAGCGTTGGCCAGCCACCCGCGGTAACCGGCCATTAATTGGATCAACTCCCTGTGCTTCGGCGTCACTAAGCGTCAAAATACGAGGAATTTGCAATTTATGAATTTTAAACCGACGCCCTTGCGCATCCGTTGCCTGTTGTAATAACTCATAGGCTTGCCGACTAATCTCATATTGCGGATCGTGTTTGTCATCCGTCCACGTCAAAACTAACTCGCCTGGCGCCACAAAGTTGATTAAGTTATCAATATCCCCGTTGGTTTCGTCCATAAAGTAGCCATGTGGTAGCCATACCGTTTTAGTAATCGGCAGATTGTAAAATTTAAATTGAACATTTAAGTGGACAGAAAAACCCATCAAGGTCTTTAATGGTGTTACCACACAATCCATTAGAAAGAAGGACCTTGATGAGCACCACTATTTTATCATT
>NZ_JBNIIX010000022.1:26393-29894 GCF_050106635.1 Levilactobacillus sp. LN180102 | reverse complement strand
TCACTCGCTTTCAATTGGTTTTCGTCGACTTGATTGTAGCACAGGGCAGTATGCCCTTTTTATTTTGTTTTGAAAAAAAGGCGTCGATGGATTTTATCCATCAACACCAAATATCATAGAGCCATTACTTATTTAGTTATTTTTCAAAGATAGGTGACTTAATAGTTCTTCATAAGCCCGTTCGTACTTTTGCACGTCCCCAGCACCCATAAAGACAACCACAGCATCATGGAAATCTAACAGCGGCGACATATTGTCTACCGTTAAGATTTCGCCACCCTTGACAATCTTTTGTGCCAAATCTTTACTGGACACGGCCCCCTGCGTTTCGCGCGCAGAACTAAAGATATTGGTTAAGAAGACTTTATCTGCCAAATTCAAGCTCTTAGCAAAATCATCCATCAAAGCAATTGTTCGACTAAAGGTATGTGGCTGGAAGACCGCAATAATTTCCTTGTCTGGATACTTTTGCCGAGCAGCATCCAACGTTGCCTTGATTTCAGATGGATGATGCGCATAGTCATCAATGATGGTCATGTCCGCTAGCTTTCGTTCTGTAAACCGTCGCTTAACACCCTTAAAGTCAGCCAATTCATGCTTAATTTCATCCATGTTGACCTTCTCAAAGTAAGCCACCGCAATAACTGCTAGACTGTTAAGCACATTGTGTTCACCAAACAAGTGAATTTCAAAGTTACCTAAGAATTCATCATCATGGTAAACATCAAAGGTTGAGCCAGTTGTTGAACGTTTAATGTTTCTAGCTTGGAAGTCGTCACGATCACTCGTACCGTAATAATAAACCGGAACATCCGTCTTTAATTTCCGTAGTTCTGGATCGTCACCCCAAGCAAAGATGCCCTTCTTAACCTGCTTAGCCAGCGTTTCAAACGCACTGTAGACATCATCAATGCCTGTGTAGTAATCGGGATGATCAAAATCAATATTGGTCATAATCGCATAGTCTGGCTTGGTTGCTAAGAAGTGACGCCGGTATTCGTCGGCTTCGTAAACAAAGAACCGCGCATTGGGCGTCCCTTTACCACTACCATCACCAATTAAGTAAGAGGTTGGTGCAACCCCACTTAAAACGTGGGCCAACAACCCCGTCGTACTCGTCTTACCGTGGGCACCAGCCACCCCAATACTGGTATAACCTTCGATCAAGTGACCGAGGAATTCGTGGTAACGATAAACCGGCAAGCCCATTTCCTGGGCTTTTTTGATTTCTGGATGATCATCCGTGAAAGAATTACCCGCAATAACCGTCAAGCCTTCGTGAATGTTGGCTTCATCAAACGCCATAACGTCGATACCGGCCTGTTCCAATCCCCGTTGTGTAAACGTGTATTGCGTAATATCTGAACCTTGAACCTTAAAGCCCTTGTCATGCAAAATCAAGGCGAGCGCACTCATCCCTGATCCTTTAATTCCAACAAAATGATAAACCGTTGCGTTATCCATTAAATGATCCTCTTTTCTACTCTGTGCGGTAAGGCCATATACTCCCCCGACCGAGTGACTCTAGCTTCATTTTAGCATATCCCCCACCCCCATAAAAGAAACCAACGCAGAAAGGCGGTGAGGTCTATTCAAGCTAAGATGAAAATGGTGCATCTTGGTCATGCGGTTCTGGTAAATCCTTACCTAAGTCGTCTGGTGTTAAATACACTTCTCGCGGTTTTGAACCGTGCTGCGGTGAAACATAATGGTGCTGTTCCAAATCATCAATCAAATTAGCTGCTCGGTTATAGCCGATCGAAAAGACCCGTTGCAATTTCGACGTCGAGACCGTCTTTTCTTGGGCAATGTAGTCCAAGACCTTTGGCAACAATTCATCTTGATTTTCTTCTGCCGTCTCGCGTTGTAATAAGCCCTTGGGTTCAAAAGCATAGTGTGGCTGCCCTTGAGTTCGAACAAAGTCCGTAATGGCATCAACCTCAGACTCAACAAATGCGCCTTGCAACCGCATCGGCTGACTGGCCCCATTTCCAAGATACAACATGTCCCCACGTCCCAAGAGGTTCTCAGCCCCAGCGGTATCCAAAATGGTCCGTGAGTCAATCTGACTCGATACCATGAATGCAATCCGCGTTGGAATATTGTTCTTGATGGTCCCTGTCACAATATCCACACTTGGCCGCTGCGTAGCCACTAACAAATGAATACCGGCAGCCCGGGCCTTCTGAGTGATCCGGACAATGTAGTCTTGGACTTCACTAGCCGCCATCATCATCAGATCAGCTAACTCGTCGATAATAATCACAATATAAGGCATCTTCAACCCGGGTTCTTCGTTAGCATCGGCGCGGTCGTTAAACTGCTCGATGTTACGAACGCCTGCTGCTGCCAGTTTTTCGTAACGTTCATCCATTTCTGTGACGACCCACTTCAAGGCTGCTGCGGCCGCTTTAGGATCAGAGATCACTGGTGACAACAAGTGTGGTAAGGCATCATATGGGGCCATTTCCACAGCCTTCGGATCAATGAGCAAGAGCTTAACTTGCTGTGGTGTTGCTTTATACAAAATCGATAACAGCAAGGAATTAATGAACACACTCTTCCCAGAACCAGTTGCCCCGGCAATCAGGCCATGGGGCATCTTTCGCAAGTCAGTCACTTGGGGCTGTCCAAATAAATCGACCCCTAAAGCAACCGTCAGCGGTGATTCACTCTTCTGGAACGCCGGTGAATTCAAGATTTCTGCTAGCATGACCGGACAGGATTTTAAATT
Organism: Levilactobacillus sp. LN180102; assembly: GCF_050106635.1. Classification (NCBI taxonomy): domain Bacteria; kingdom Bacillati; phylum Bacillota; class Bacilli; order Lactobacillales; family Lactobacillaceae; genus Levilactobacillus; species Levilactobacillus sp. LN180102. The sequence goes on along the minus strand of NZ_JBNIIX010000022.1, from coordinate 27,160 downwards.
AGGAATTTCAATTCCCACCGTTGTCTTACCCGGGATTGGTGCTTCGATCCGAATGTCCTTAGCCGCCAAAGCCAATTTGAGATCATCATTTAGATTAGTAATTTTATTAACTTTTACCCCAAGTGCTAGACTAATTTGGAACTGCGTTACGGTTGGTCCCACTGTCCAGTCCGTCACATGGGCATCCACGTGAAACGCACTTAACGTGGCGTCCAGTACCTCAGCTTGGTGTTCAATCCATTCATCCAATGCTGCCTCATCCGGCACGACTGGCTTGGGTAATAAGCTAATATCTGGGAAATGATAGCCCCGGTCACTAACAGCTGATGGCTCGGCCTCAGCGGGTGCTGTTGGCCGGTCGAATAAAGCCAAGTTCCGCTGATCATTCCCCTCTTCTTGCATAATATCTCCCAACGAGTGGCCCAAACCACGGGCAGGCTTCGCTTTAGGCTTAACTGTTGCGGGAGCCGGCTTATTGTCTACTGATGCCGCCGACTTTGATTGATTCGGCGTGGTATCATCACTCATTGCCCGGTCTAATAAGGCTGAAACTTCACGCGATTGTTCAGTCGGTTTAGAACTCACGTTTCCCGTCATAGATTCACGCGTTACTTCTGCTGGTTCATCCGCCACCGTCGAGACCGGTTGCTCTGCTACCTCCGCGTCTGTTGCAGGCGGTTCAACCACTGTACCTACCGGCAAATAATCAGTTGCAGGCGTAACCGCTGTTGCTGTCGGCCGCAGAATTTCTGTGGGTGCCGCTGAAT
>NZ_JBNIIX010000022.1:0-26293 GCF_050106635.1 Levilactobacillus sp. LN180102 | reverse complement strand
CCGTCGTTGCCGCTGAATCCGTCGTTGCCGCTGAATCCGTCGTTGCCGCTGAATCCGTCGTTGCCGCTGAATCCGTCGTTGCCGCTGAATCCGTCGTTGCCGCTGAATCCGTCGTTGCCGCTGAATCCGTCGTTGCCGCTGGTGCAGCTTCCGACAACAAAACGGTCTGTCCTGAAGGCAAGCTGACTGCATCAACACTAGTTGAATCAGCGACATCAGTGTTCGTCGCTGCGCCAAACAGCAAGAAACTCTGATCTGTTTTGTGCAACTGCTTAATTAAACGACGATATCGTTGCCGAGATTTAGCCGTTGTCTGATTCCAATGCAGTTGCCGCGGCACCTGAGTAACCACAAATGGCCGATAATCTGGCACATCCGCCGTCGTCGTTTGTCGCTGGGCCGTTGTTGCCGCTGATTGCTGCGGTTTGGCTTGCTGTAACGCCGCTTGTGCCGATGCAGCCGCCTGCTGCTCACGCTGTCGTTCTCTTTGTTCACGTAGTTGTATGCGTTCACCACGTTCTTTTCGTAATCTGACTTGTCGCTCCGAGCGTTCGTCAGTTGTATCATCCATTTGTTCTGGGGTCGGTTTTACTGGAAATTTACGGTAAAAGGCCGGGCCATCGTAGTGTTCCATGTGTTTCTTCCTCCTAGATGAGTAACTCTCATCAAAATTCATCGCTACCGGGAGGAGACGCCGCTGTAAACGGCTCGTTGACTCATTCCCTATTTCTCGTTTTATCTAATCGATTACCTGTTCCACTGACACACGATCGTCAGTCTATCCCATTGTACACAAAAAAGCGGGTCGCCGACAAGGGCTGACCCGCTTTGTAATATTCTTTCTTAAGCTTTAAAGATGGTTTGACCTCGTTCAAAATCAAACGGTTCGCCAACTTCATAATCGTCTGGCAAAATCAAAGCACCCGGCTTTTGTGGCGCATTAGCCAGGCCCAGTTCTCGTCCAGAACAAATCATCCCGTTGCTGGATACGCCCCGCAACTCGCCAGGCCAAATAATCAGGCCATTGGGCATCATCGCGCCAACCTTAGCAACAACCACCTTAATATCCGCTTGCATGTTCGGTGAGCCACTGACAATTTGCAAGGACTCATCATTGTCCACAACTGTTTCGGTCACTAATAAATGATCCGAATCCGGATGTGGTGTGGTCGACTTTACATACCCCACGACGAATCGTGACGCTGTTTCGGCCACTAGTTCACCAGAAAATCCGGCTGCTTCTAAGGCGACATTCAATGCAGCAACATCCGCAACGGACAATGCGACTTGCCCCTGACCCGTAATCTCTGGTAGGATTTCACTAATGGCCAAGAAATTATACCCCAGCGTTTTTTCCGTTTCTGGATCATAAATCCGTGCGACATTGTCTCGGACTGTGTGTGCTTGGGTTGGTGTATCTGGTGCCACAACCACAATTAATGTATCCCCCAACTCTTGGGGGTTGTAACTAGCAATTAACATGTTTGAATCCTTTCCAACAGGTATTAGTTGGCGTTGGTTGTCAAAGAATTGATAAATTCTTCTACCTCTGCTTTTGTCTTACGATCTTTGTTTACCAACCGACCAATCTCTTGACCATCGGCATAGGCAATAAAACTTGGAATGCCAAAGACATTGAGTTCTGCGGCCAAATCGATATTTTCATCGCGATCGACAGCAACAAACTTAAAATCAGGGTATTCCGCTTCAATTTCAGGCATGGCTGGCTTGATAAATGCGCAATCTGGGCACCAAGTTGCCGAGAAGAACAGCATCGTTTTACCAGATTTAACCACGTCGGTTAATTCAGTCGCTGACATTTTGGGTAATTGTTCCATGAAGATGCACTCCTTTATTTTAAGTTTGAAAATTATACAAGAACCATTATAGCAATCTACCAGAAAATTTACACGATTTTTGCCTTTTTACGGGAACTTCTTGGCAATCCTTGCTATACTAGGGGCAGAAGTGATGGAAAATGTGGCCCAGTAACACGTAACTTAAGGAGGCGGTAGTATGGCTGCTAAAAATGGACAATTGTATCAATTAAGCCTAACCGGAGTGTTGGGTGGATTAATGGGCGTTTTCATCACACGGTTTTTTGGCGGTACGTCACGATTAAACCCTGATGACATCTTGGAACAAGTCAAACGACAATTTCGTGAAGAGTCGCCAATTGAAGGCGCTTGGATTGAGAAACACGCAGTTCCTTTCCAAAAGTTTGCCGTTAAATCCCGTGTTTATTACGGGGGTATCAATCGCTATGAAGACGATCAACTTGTCCAGTACCAATTCATTGCCGACGCTGCCACCGGAAGTATTTTGGATATTCACCGACTATAATTTAACTGACCTTGACGACACCATTATAGTGTCGTCTTTTTTTACCAAAAAAACTGACAGTAGTCGTACAATCCGACTACTGTCAGTTTCAATTAAGCCTGTGCTCGTTTCATTTGGTGCCCCTTAATCAAATACAAGCTGCCTAGCCAAACAATTGATAAGCCTAACGCAATTGCTGTATCTAATTGGAAGACCAAGATGACAGCGACCAACATCAGTAGCGCCAGCACAAAATAATCAGCCCATGGAAACCACGGTGCTTTGAACTTAATCTGCATATCATCTGTCGTTCGTCGATATTTCAAGTGAGTCAGGATGATACTGCCCCAGATGAACAAGAAACACGTCGTTGCCACACTGGAAACCAACGTAAAGACCATGTCTGGGAACAACAGGTTCAATACCACAGCCAACGTAATAACCAGCGCTGAGAAATTTAAAGCGTTCCCCGGAACTTGGTGCTTCGACAATCGATTTAATTTCATCGTCAATGGTTGCTTGGCATCTTTGGTCAGTGAGGACAGCATCCGCCCAGTCGTGAAGATGGAACTATTGCAGGCTGAAGCCGCTGCCGTGATGACAACGAAGTTAATGATATCCGCTGCAGCCTGAATTCCCACATTTTTAAATACCATGACAAATGGACTTTGGTTTGGCAAAACCGTGTTCCACGGATAAATCGCCATAATCACAAATAATGCACCTACGTAGAACAAAATAATTCGCAAAGGAATATCATTAATGGCCCGTGGCAATACCCGATCCGGATCCTGCGTTTCCGCGGCTGTCATCCCCACCATTTCAATACCGATAAAACTAAAGACCACCATCTGTAAGGATAATAAGAAGCCAGATGCGCCTTTGGGGAAGAACCCGCCAAAGGCGACTAAGTTTTGTAACGAGGCATGCCCCACCGGTGTTTTAAAGCGCATGAAGATCATTACCATCCCGACCACAATCAAGCCTAAGATAGCCACGATTTTAATTAAGGCAAACCAGAATTCCACTTCCCCGAATGCCCCCACCGTAATCAAATTAATACACAGTAGGATCGCCAAAACGACTAGTCCTGGCAACCACTGCGGGACAGCAGGAAACCAAAACCGGAAGTAAATGCCAATAGCCGTGATTTCTGCCATTGCAATCGTAATCCAACAAATCCAGTACGTCCAGCCGACAACAAATCCAACGCGTTCGCCAAGATATTCTGTCACGAAATCCACAAACGATCGTTGATTTGTGTTTGATAATAATAATTCTCCGAGCGCTCGCATGAGTAAAAAACAAGCTACTCCAACACCGAGATAGGCCAGCAAAATGGATGGACCCGCTTGTTGAATCGACTTCCCCGAGCCTAAAAACAGTCCGGTACCAATCGTTCCACCAATCGCAATCAACTGAACGTGCCGATTCTTCAAATTACGCGCTGGAGCTGTCGGTTCTGTTGCCATATGACGTCCCCCCTTTTGCCCATCTAGTTAACGTTTAAATAAGTGTGACTAAGTCCGTAGCGGAAACGCCCTGACTTGCGGCAACGGCTGCCTCCGTTAAGTGACCCGCATAAGTGTTAACCCCAGTTAAGATTGTCGCATTGTGTTTAGCTGCCGCTTCAATGCCCTCATTTGCAATCGTCACTGCATATGGAATGGTGACGTTGGTCAAGGCCGCAGTTGCCGTCTTAGGAACAGCACCTGGAATATTAGCCACTGCATAGTGAACAACGCCATCTTTTACAAACACCGGATCATCATGGGTCGTCGCGTGGTCGGTCGTTGCAAATATGCCACCTTGGTCAACCGGGATATCAACCACCACGGAGCCAGGTTCCATCGATTGAATCATCGCTTCACTAACCAATTTTGGTGCTGTATGACCCGGAATAAGGACTGCCCCAATCACTAGGTCAGCAGTTTTAATGGCTTGTGCCAAATTAAACGGATTGGAAATGAGCGTTTGAATGTTGCCGTTAAAAGCAGTCTCAATTTCTGCCAGTCGTGCCGCATTAATATCTAGTAACTTGACGTGAGCCCCCAAGCCTAAAGCAATCTCGGCAGCATTGAACCCCACTGTGCCCCCACCAACAATGACCACGTTTCCTTTGGCTACACCAGGAACGCCTGCCAGCAAGACACCTTTACCACCATGATTTTCTTCTAAAAAGTGTGCCCCTACTTGAACGGCCATGCGCCCAGCAACCTCACTCATTGGCACTAGCAGCGGCAACCCTCCACGAGGTCCAACCATAGTTTCGTAAGCCACCCCAGTTACCTTAGCCGCGAGTAAGGCCTGCGTTAATTGAATATCCGGTGCCAAGTGAAGATACGTATACAAAATTAGTCCCTCATGGAAAAAGTGATATTCTTCTGGGACTGGTTCTTTTACTTTAATAACCAAGTCACATGCCCAAGCCTCGGTTGCTGTCCCCAAGATCGCACCAGCCTGTTCGTAGTCACTATCTGGATACCCAGCACCCTCACCTGCATGATGTTCAACGATAACCTGATGGCCAGCATGAACTAGACTAACCACGCCTGCTGGCGTAATCCCAACCCGGTTTTCGTTGTTCTTAGTCTCTTGCGGAATTCCAACTTTCATTTTCGTTACCCCCCTAATATTTGACTCTACCGCCAGTATAATGATTTTTGCCCACAACTACTGGCCTAACTACTCGTTGACGGCTGGTTAGTTCACTAACCTGAACAAAATCGTGGTCTAACCTTTAAGGCCCAGCTTGATGCTGGCCATTCAAAAATAAAGACAGCAAAAAAAGAGCTCGGGCAACCGCCACGAACTCCCTTGATAACCTTTATTTAGTTGGAACTTTTTTTAACCGCGTCACCTGGTTGTGTAGGTCCGTCCGTACGACCAGCACGTCACAAACCGCATTAGCCACCACGTAACTGGCTGTTGACCCTAGTAGCATGCGTTCAACCACATTCACACCCGTTGCGCCTAACATAATGAGGTCCGCCTGATACTCTTTGGGTAGCGACTTAGCCAAGTCAACTTTCGCATGTCCATAAAAGACAGACGTTACCACCCGCTCAACACCGGCTTCTTGAGCTTTTTGCCGGTATTGGTCAACTAATGCTTCTAGTGCTTGACGAGACTCGTCCATCACTTGCTGATCAACGTAACCAAAGCCGACCTGCGTATTATTTCCCAAGCCAACATAATCTCCACCACTCATAATCGTGACAATGATCAATTCCGCTTGGTTACGTAACGCAACAGCAATCGCCTTATCCAGCGCCCGTTTAGCCTGTCGCGAACCATCGACACCCACTAAAATGTGCTTATATTCTGCAACCATGTTCACCACTCCTTTGATCGGTTTATCTTAACCAACCTTATTTGGTGAGTTCAAAAATAGCTTGACCGTAAATCGCCATTGCTTTGAGTAAATCAGCTTCTGGCTGGAATTCATCAGCCTGATGCATGGTATCAGCCGTGCCGGGGAAGAGCGCACCAAAGGCAACGCCACGCTTCATCAAGCGGCCATAGGTCCCACCACCAACAACTTCAGGTTGAGCTTGCATATCGCCGGTCTGTTGCCGATAAACATCCATTAACGTTGCCACAATCGGATCGCTAGGATCGACATAGTGTGGCACCATTTCACGTCCTTGCTTTAATTCAACGGTCATACCAGCAGTCGCTTGCGTCAGCCCCGCCTTGATTTGATCAGCGCCGGTGCCAGTCGGATAACGGAAGTTGGTATTGACTAATCCAGATTTGCCTGCCGTGAAAGTCATCACCCCAACGTTCATGGTCAAGTCACCCATGACCTTATCCGTGTAAGCAATACCTAATTGGTGGGCCCGTGAATCGTCATGTAATTTGTGCGCAATTAAGCTCAGAAAATCAGCCGCATCTTTGCCAAAATCATACGTCGTCAAGAAACTGGCCAAATACGTTCCTGCATTAATCCCATTCTTAGGTTCCATACCATGAGCCGCCTTACCAACAACCTGGAAATGCACTCCCATAGCGTCGCTCGTGACACTTCCAGCAACTGGTGCTTGGTCCAAGAAAGTTGAAAAGTCAGCCATCATTTGTTCGGCATTATCCGTCACCACAGTAGCCTCGGCATCACGGGGAACCATATTTTCTCGTAAACCTGAATCAAAGGCTTGAAGAAAATCTGCTGATCCATTTTGACCACCGAACGCCGTCGTAAAGGTCACATTTCCCTTTTCACCATTGATTAAAGGAAATTCGGCATCAGGTGAAAAGCCCAGAGTTGGTGCTGGCTCCAAATCAAGATAATGATTCATCCCCGTCCAGTCGCTTTCCTCATCCGTTCCAATGATGAACCGAATCTTAATCTTCGGCAAGATTCCTTGATCTTTCAACATCTTTAATCCGTAGTAGGCAGCTAACGATGGGCCCTTGTCATCAGACGTCCCCCGACCGTACAAGTTGCCATCCTTAGCTGTTAAAGTAAACGGATCAGTGTGCCATCCTTTACCGGCTGGCATGACATCTGCGTGACCAAGAATCGCCAAGGTTTCTTCGCCCTCACCATATTCCACATAGCCAACTACATTATCTAAATTTTTGGTTTTAAATCCATCGCGTTTTGCAAGTTCTAAAAACGCTAATAATGCTTTTGCTGGTCCCGGACCTAAAGGATAGTCGTCCGTCGCCAAAGAATCATCACGCGCGCTATCAATGCCGACTAAGGTGGTTAAATCCGCAATATAGGCCTCCCGGTATTGTGCTGCTAGTTTTTGCCAATCAATTGCCATGATTGGACCTCCTTCACTTTTATTCGGACCTCTTGTCCAAGATTACTTATCGTTAATTTTAGCATACCGCCAGCCAATTGTAAGCCGATTTCATCGAACAACATGCTATACTAAACGTGAGATTGAGGAGGTCGATGTTCCATGCAAGTTTTAACTGAAAATATTTTAACAACGACTATTCGTCAACGACCAGCAGATAGCTATAAGGGGACTTACGGTCGCGTAACCTTGATAGGTGGTAATCGCAACTTTGGGGGCGCCATCATCATGGCTAGTGCCGCAGCCGTTTATGCCGGTGCTGGACTGGTTACAACCATCACAGACGCCAGTAATCAAAGCAGTTTGCACGCGCGATTACCAGAAGCGATGTTTGCTGACATACAAGACTTTACGCAAACTCGTACACTCATTCGGCACGCTGATGTCGTCGTCTTAGGTCCCGGTTTGGGAACCGATACAGCAGCGCTAACCACTTTAAAGCAAGCCTTTCAGGCAATCACACCCGAACAACACGTCATCCTCGACGGTTCGGCGATCACCCTAGTGGCTGAACAGCACTTACCCCTCCCACAGGCGCACATTATCTTTACCCCGCACCAAATGGAATGGCAACGGCTTAGCGGCCTCAAAATTGCTGCTCAAACGCCCGCTGCCAACAAGCAAGCCGCGGCTACCATCGGTGGTATTGTCGTGGTCAAGTCACATCGAACCCAGATTTACACACCCACCAACGCTTATGAAAATCCCCTAGGGACTCCGGCGCAAGCAACTGGTGGGATGGGCGACACCCTTGCTGGAATGATTGGCGGCTTTGTTGCGCAATTTGCTGATTCATCAGCGGCCGTTTGTGCGGCTGTCTATAGCCATAGCGCTATTGCTGAATTGTTAGCCCAGCAACAGTACGTCGTCTTACCGAGTCAAATTATCACGGAGCTCCCCCATTTTATGAAAGTCCATGAGCATAAAGACGTTTAAAAACAGGCAACTTACCGCATTGAAGTGGTAAGTTGCCTGCTTAATTTTATTTTTCAAGTGAGGAAGTGGTAGCCGGTGTCAGCAAGGCATCTATCTCTTGCGGAAATAATCCCCGATAGGTGCCCACTGCCAGATCTGGAGATAACTTGATTGGCCCCCAACCAATTCGGTTAATGGCACCACTCACGCGACTAAGCGATTCTAACCACGCTGTCACACTATCCAGCGCTGTTGTTTGCAAGGTCAGCATGGTCCATTGATGCACCTGATCCGGCCGCTGTTCAACGACCTCGGCCGCAATATTTTGAGGAAGCGTTAACGGCGTGGTCCCAGTCAATTGCACCCGTAGTGTACTTGGCCAAGTTTGACCCTGAACCTCCGTTAAGAAAGTATTATCGTCAGTCACTAGCGTTAGCCCAGCAATGGTCCTAGGCAGATCTGCCAAAATTTGCAGTGACTGCTGTTGATCCAGCGCATTTAACATACTTCCTAGACTGTGCGGAACGACCGGTGTCAAGTCTGTCTGCACGCCGACTGGCTTGTTAAAAACCAAATATTGTGGTCGCCGGCCAGTGACAGCCAAGCCATCAACGGTCACCTGATCCGACGTATCGACCGTTTCTCGGGGAGAATCAATCAGTCGGTCGTTAACCTTCACCCGGCCTTGACGGAGTAAACGAAAAATCTGCCCCGGGGTCCCCTGATGATGTTCCGTCAAATAACGTTCGATATTCATATCACTGCCTCCTAATGAATGTGCAACCGACGACGTAATCCAGCGACCCGTGAGCCTAAAATGGTATCTGCTAACCGTGATCGTAGAACCATATAAACGTAGAAATAACCACCAACACAAGCAGCTACTGCCACAATTAAGAAATTAATCATACGGCCTTCACTCCCTAACAAACTACCGGCAAAGGTAATCAACCGTGCCAAAATGAACGTACCAATCGACATGATCAGAATCCCATTAGTCTTTTTAGCAATATGGGCAAAGTTGATGCCAAATTGGCGATCCAAGGAGTGAATAATCAGATAACAGGTCACGGTGAACCCGATACCGGTCGCAATTAAGGGACCAAAAGCACCAAGGAAATAAACCAGTGGCCATTGCACGATAAATTTCACAACCGTTCCTACTAAGAAGTAGCGAACGGCGCGTTTATTTTGTGAGATACCTTGCATCAACGCTGCCACGACTGTGTAGAGACCGAGCAAGATCGACAGGTAAGACGAAAACGCCAGAATTGACGCAGCTAACGCTTCATGCGTCCGACCATAGAAGACCAAGTTTAACGGCCGCGCAACGGCTGCCATCCCTAACGCACTGGGAATCATGACAAACTCAAACATCAAGAAGGCATTAGCCAATTGATCCGAAATTTCCTGCTTATTGCCCCTAGTATAGGACTCAGATAACAACGGAACGACCGTAACTGCCAGTGCAGAAGCCAGTGAGATAGTAATCATGATTAGTTTATTCGCGTTTACGCCAAATAACGCGAATAGATCATTCAGGTATGCTGCAGAGTAGTTGCCTGCCATATGCATAATTGGGGCAAAGGTATATTGGTCAATCAGTTGGAAAATAGTGATTCCCGCTCCCAGAACAATAAAGGGCACGGCCTGGGCAATAATTTCTCGATACAGCTGATTGGCTGGAACCACCATTTCATTATTACTATTCGCAACCAAACCACGGAAGTAGCCCCGACGACGCCAATAATATACGCCTAAGATAATCAGACCACCGGCCGCCCCAATCGCTGCTGCAAACGTTGATTGGGAGACTGCCGTTACCCAGTTGCCTTTGAGCACCCGCATAATGACATACGCCGTTAGTAACATATAAACTACCCGAACCAGTTGCTCAACAAATTGTGAGATGGCTGAGGGCGCCATTTGTTGAAAGCCTTGGAAGTACCCCCGCGTCACACTCATCGTTGGAATAATTAAGATGGCCCAGGCCAACGAGTGCAGCACCGGAATCAAGTGGGCATCCCCACCAGTAAACAGCGGCGCGCCGAAGTACATCAACGAGGCAATCGCAATACCAGTCACAACGGCAATTTCCAATCCCCGTTTATATAACCGCACGCTAATCCCATACTCATTGAGTGCATTATAATGCGCCACTTGTTTAGCAATTGCTGAGGGAACCCCCGCGATTGCGGCAATTAGGAAGAAACTATAGATGTTATAGCCTTTCCCATACAGTGCATTTCCTTGCAGATAAAATGCACCAAACCAAATATTCCACGGAATAATGTACACTGCACCGAGTACCCGCGAAAAAATACTTCCCGCCGTCATCCATGCTGATCCTGCAACCATCTGGGCTTGTGCTTGGTTGCCGGATTGATCTGACCTTGCCGCCATTTGACACCCTACTTTCAATTTGTAAAATTCAACGTTCACTGTGCTTGATCTTGCCAAGCTAATCAAAGAAACATTATACCATAGCTTGTCTGAGGTAAGGCTCAGATTTCCGTAAAGTTTTGCATGACTTGTGAAAAATGCCCTAACTTACCGGATATTCCAAACAGTGGTATTCTAGACGTAGGCAATTGATTCAAGATTATTCAAGGAGGAATGTCAATATGACGCAGGCAACAGCTAGCTCTACCGCAACACCCACGATGCAAATGTCGCCGAAACGGGCGCAACAAGTCGTAAAAATGGCCAAAGGAATCCGCCACAATTTTCCTGAGTTTACGACGATTTCGGATGCACAGTTGATTTATGCAACTTGGCGGAGCTTCAAGCAGATTGATCAAACCAATGATAGCGACTATCAGACAATGGCCAAAGTCTTCTTCCACGAATTCGACCAACATCTCTTACACTACCAATTTTCTAAAGCGGGGCAAGAAACGATGATTCGGCAACGTTTCTTCGCACTGCTGACTAACCTGCTTTAACCTGAACTCCCAATCGCCAATCAGCGGTTGGGAGTTATTTATTCTCATCGATGACTGCGGTATACTTAATATCGAAGCGATTAAAAGATAGGTGAGGCGATTCTTTTGCATTATTTAGCTTTACTGGGGAGTCACGAAAAAAACGGCATCACTGCTGGCTACTTACAAGCCGTCATTGACGCATTACCCACTGAAGCAACTGTGGATACCGTTTTTTTGCGTGATTATGAGATCTACCCCGATACCAAGGAACGGGCTTGCCCCGCTCTGGATGAAATTGAAGCCAAAATGGCTGCTAGTGATTTTTGGATCATCTGTGCACCAACATACTGGGGTGGGCTGTCCGGCGTAATGAAGCAGTTCTTTGATTGCATGCGTTTTCGGCTAGTCCGGATGAACTCCGTAGCTGATACCTTACCCGGCAAGTATCAGAATAAACACTACTTAAGTATGACTACCTGTTTCATTAGCTCTGCCGACAACTTCTTTACTGGCATCACGGATCAAACCTTTGTCACGATTGATCGTGTGTTGAGTGGCGCCGGTCTCATTAAAGTTGGTGAATTTGTTGGAACTGGTACTTGGGGCACCCATGCCCCGCGCCCCGAAAAGTTGGCTGAGTGTCAACGTTGGGGGCAAAAAATTGCGCATCGGCCGCGAAAGGATGATAATACGTTGAAACGCTACATACTCTTATTTTTCATGATTGCCATCATGGCCCTCATCACAATGGGCTTACAAGCTTGGTGGTTCGGCGTCTTCGCTGCTGGCACCTTTTGGCTGACCTACTGCACCTTTGTCATTATTTTTTATGTCTTACTGGCAAGTATTCTGCATTTCTTCACCTTTGTGCGTCACCGGCGTCGTTAAGATTAACTGCTTAACCCCCTATTTTTGTCAGATCGATTGGTCTGATAAGACAAGGGGTTCTTTTTTACATATCGGCTTGGAGATAGGCCGCCTGCAACGAGGTTGTTTGGGTTAGTGCCATTAACGCCTGTGGGCTGCCAGAAAAGACACAGCGCTGATTAGCCAGTAGAGCAATGTGGGTCTGGTCTACGGGTAAATTTTCAAACTGATGCGTGGTTAGGATCACCGTCTTACCCGCTGCTGGTAACTGACAAATTTGGTGCATGACTTGCGCTGCAACTTTAACATCTAACCCACTTTCCGGCTCGTCAAAAAGATAGAGTTGCCGTTGCAAATGGCAGACCCCTTCTAACATCACTAATCGTCGTTGACCACCAGATAAATGACGAAATTTGGTGTGTGCAATCGGTTGGAGGGCTGCCGGTAAATCAGCGGCCGTGACGGACAACGACGGATCATCCAGTTCAAGCATCATTTGTAAGGTTTGTAGCACTGTCGTCGCCCCGGTAAACGGGACCCCCTGCATCTGGTAAGCCACTTGTTGCATCGGTGGAAAATCATGAAAGGCTGCTACTTGCTTGTTGGGACTGACGCCCGCAATGAAATCTAGTAAGGTTGACTTGCCCACACCATTAACGCCTAATAGGATATTTATCTGTCCTGGCATGAATGATATTGACAAATCCTGAAAAAGTTGCCGCTTGTCCGGAAGCTGGTAAGAGAAATTCGTAATATCCATAACTGACCGCCTCCTAGTAACGACTTGTATTCGACTGCAGTGACATGTGCTGAACCCAATAATAGCCCGTCACTAAGTAAACACCTGCAATCACCACCAAAAACAGACCGTTGCTTCCTATTTGCCCCGGCACACGCAACAATACCACACTGTACACAGCGACCATATAGGAGCCGGGATTCAACGCAATTAAGAGTTGCGTTAACCACTCATCTTAATAGTTCAATTATGGCATTTTGATTAGCTCATTTCAACGAATTTTAATCTTTTTCTTATTTTATATTATAAGATTAATTTACTCGTTAGCAACTCATGAACCCCCAGAACGCTTTGGCTGGGCATCTATCCTTGGTAACGTTGGTCCAAGTTCTATTCAAAAAACAGAGTACCTCATCAGGATTCACCCTGATAAGGCACTCTGTTCGATGCTTGTATCTATTCGTTCAACCTAATTTGCGACAATGTTAACCAGCTTACCTGGCACCACAATGACCTTCCGGACCGTCTTACCATCCGTGTGAACTTGAACTGTTTCATCAGCCAAAGCCGCAGCTTCAATCGCATCTTTAGTGGCATCCTTGGCCACTTTTAGGTGCGCTCGAACCTTACCATTGACCTGAACGACTAGTTCCACAACATCCTCAACCAATTGCTTGGCATCGTAAGTTGGCCATTTAGCATAGGCAATCGTTTCGTCATGGCCCAACAATGACCACAATTCTTCGGCAATATGTGGCACGATTGGCGAGATTAATTTGACAAAACCTTCCATGTAAATCATGGGTAGGCTATCAACCTTGTAGGCTTCATTGACGAAAACCATCAGTTGTGAGATGGCCACGTTGAACCGCATGGCTTCCAAATCTTCCGTAACCGTTTTGACCGTTTGATTATAGATTTTATCCAATGCGCCATCATTAATCATTGTGACCCGATCGCGCAATCGATTATTGTCGTCGATCAGCAGACGCCAAACACGATCTAACCACCGCCGTGACCCATTAATGCCTTCCGTACTCCATGGCTTAGAGGCTTCTAGTGGCCCCATGAACATTTCGTACAACCGCAGTGTATCGGCCCCGTGTTTTTCCACAATCTCATCAGGGTTAATGACATTGCCCTTAGACTTCGACATCTTCTCGTGGTTCGTTCCCAAGATCATGCCTTGGTTAACCAATTTCTGGAATGGTTCCTTAGTTGGTACCACACCAAGATCGTACAGGAACTTGTGCCAGAAACGTGCATACAACAGGTGCAAGACGGCGTGTTCCGCCCCACCAATGTACAGATCAACTGGCATCCAGTACTTCAGTTTTTCTGGGTCCGCAATTGCTTGATCGTTGGTTGGATCAACGTAGCGCAAGAAGTACCAAGAACTCCCCGCCCATTGTGGCATGGTGTTGGTCTCACGCTTACCTTTACGACCGTTTTCATCAACCACGTTCACCCAATCGTCGAGGTTGGCCAGTGGGCTTTCCCCCGTGCCAGATGGTTCAAGCTGCTTGGCAGCTGGCAATTTCAATGGCAATTCATCTTCAGGTACCAAGGTTGTTTCGCCATCTTCCCAATGAATCACGGGAATTGGTTCGCCCCAGTAACGTTGCCGTGAGAAAATCCAGTCACGCAACCGGAAATTGACTTGCTTATGGCCAGCATCATGTTCTGTCAGCCAGTCAATCGCCGCACTGATCGCCGTTTGCTTATCCATCCCATTCATGAAATCAGAATTGATATGCTTGCCATCGCCTGTGTAGGCAGCTTCAGTGATGTCGGTATCCGCATCGCCTTCAATAACTTGCGTGATTGGCAAGTTAAATTTCGTTGCGAATTCATAATCCCGTTCATCATGGGCGGGTACGGCCATAATCGCCCCCGTACCATAAGAAGACAGGACATAATCACCAATCCAAATTGGCAATTTCTTACCACTCAATGGATTAATCCCGTAGGCCCCGGTGAAGACCCCCGTCTTATCCTTGTTCAGATCCGTTCGTTCCAGATCAGACTTACTTTCGATGGCTTCTTGGTAGGCCTTAACTGCGTCGGCTTGTTCTGGTGTTGTAATCTTGGCAACGGCCGCATGTTCTGGCGCCAAAACCATATAAGTCGCGCCAAATAGCGTATCTGGTCGAGTAGTGTAAACTTCAATCTTGGTATCGGCTTGGCCATCGACTGGGAAGAAGACACTGGCTCCCTCGGAACGGCCAATCCAATTACGCTGCATTTCCTTAATGCTATCTGGCCAATCAAGGTCATCCAAATCATCGATTAACCGATCAGCATACGCGGTAATCTTCAGAACCCACTGACGCATTGGTACGCGGTAAACGGGATAACCGCCCCGCTCCGTTTTACCGTCGATGACTTCTTCGTTAGCCACAACTGTCCCACCCATGAAATCAGGCGCCCAGTTCACCATGATCTTATCTTCGTAAGCCAGCCCTTTTTTGTAGAGTTGTTCAAAAATCCACTGTGTCCACTTGTAGTAAGACTCATCAGTCGTGTTAATTTCACGACTCCAGTCATATGAGAATCCGAGCGACCGAATTTGCCGCTTGAAGTTTTTGATATTGTGCGCCGTGAAGTCCTTAGGATTGTGTCCCGTCTTCAAAGCGTACTGTTCAGCAGGGAGTCCAAACGCATCCCACCCCATTGGGTGCAACACATTGAACCCTTGCATCCGCTTCAAGCGGGCCATAATATCCGTTGCCGTATAGCCTTCTGGATGACCCACGTGTAGTCCTTGTCCAGATGGGTATGGGAACATATCCATCACATAATACTTAGGCTTAGTTTGACTATCGCTAGTCTCAAACGTGTGGTTAGCTCGCCAATAATGTTGCCATTTACGTTCAATAATCTGATGTTTATATGCCAAAATGCGTCGCTCCTTTTCATTTCTACGTCGTGCCACAAAAAAAGCCCCCAGAGGTCCAAAAATGGACTTCTGTAGGGCGTCTTTGCGCGGTACCACCTACATTCCCCAATCAGTGATTGAGGCACTCACCGGCTGATAACGTCGCCAGACGCCCACCTTGCAGCAGAAAAAACTCAGAGACAAGTTCGTTGACGCTAATCACGGATTCACAGCACCCATCCGCTTGCTGAACACTAGCATCAACTACTACTTCTCGTCAACGTTTAGATCAATCAAATTGTTTTCATCTTAGCAAACCCCCTAAGGAAAAGCAAGGGGCGCCACCGCTTTTACCCAATTATTTCCGAACCGCTGTGCTATACTTGGTTTACGCAACCTGATAACCAACTTTCATTTAAAGCCCCATCGTTATCAGACTTTACGACTTCAGGAGGTCACTTGTGGTAACTATTTCACGGACACGCTGGCGGTTCACTTGGGCAGCTGGCAGTTTATTTTTAATTGCGTTATTCGGCGTCACCACCCATCAGACTTGGTTAACGGAGTTTGACCGGCTCATCATTGGGTGGGTCCGCCAGCCGCTACCTCGACCACTTACCCGCAGTATCATCTGGATAACCACTTCTGGTAATCCGCAATCTGTCACATGGATAACCCTTTTACTGGCCGCCGGACTCGTCATTATTCGGCGCTACCGGGCCACTTTATTTCTCTTATTTAACGTTTTAATTTTTGCGGGTCTTGGTAACAGTCTCATCAAACACCTCGTCCGCCGGCCACGACCGACCGTTGACCGCCTCGTTAATGCCAGCTCATATAGCTTTCCTAGTGGACACTCAATTACGGCGATGCTACTCTGGGGGTCCACCATTATTCTACTGAGCGGATTATTACGTCAGCATCCCCTGTGGAAAAAGAGTCTTATTGGTATCTTAAGTGTCTGGATTGTTCTAATTGGGTTATCACGAATTTACGTGGGCGTTCACTATCCCAGTGACGTGGTCGCTGGTTGGACCTTAGGTTTCGTCCTACTTACGTTAAGTCAATGGTTTTTGACCCGTCATGGAGATGATTTAAGTTGAATTTAGCAAATGCACTCACATACAGTCACACCCTATTAAAAGAATGTGTCGGCCCTGGCGCTACCGTTATCGATGCGACCGTGGGTAAGGGCAACGATACCGTCTTTTTAGCTAATCTCGTTGGCAAAAGTGGTCACGTCATTGGTTTTGACATTCAGCAGGCGGCGTTAGATGCCACCCAACAACAATTGACTCTAACCGGGCTGAGTCAGCAAGTGACTCTTCACGCGGTTGGTCATGAGCAGGTGGCTGCCTACCTGGACCCAGAAACGCCAGTGGCGGCGGCAATTTTTAATCTGGGCTACCTCCCGGGCGGCGATAAACAGATCATTACCCGGCCAGAAACCACTTTACGAGCAATCAAAGCACTGCTCCCCCACCTACCTCGTGGTGGTCGTCTTATTCTGGTCGTCTACGCCGGGCATCCCGGTGGTCAAGCCGAACGGCAGGCCGTTTTAGATTTTTGTCAGCAATTGCCGCAGAAGACCTATCAGGTGCTCCAATACGGCTTCATTAATCAAATCCACACGCCACCGTTTTTGCTGGCAATTGAGCGCCGCTAACGATCCTTATTCGACACTGAGTAGATAATTAATTTTTGCAAAAGAGGTGAACGACCTTGTGGCGAGAAATATCAAAGGCACTATCTGCAAACAACCTCGTCACCATCCATGTTGTGGGTGGTGACAGTTTTACCATCGAAAGGGCCGGTCTTAACACTGATACCCAAATGATTATGGCCAGAGATCAGGCTGGTCGTGTTTATATAGCCGATCCTCACCAAGTAACTTTTATCGAAGTCACCCATCAATAAATCGGGCAAGGCACGGGCACTGACCCGTGCCTTTTTTCTATCGATTAATCAGTTGGTAACGCAGTTGACCTCTGTCCATTACTTCTTTAACGCCTGTCGTTTAGGGCTCACCCAGGTTCCGGAACCAAATCCTAGGATCGTCTTCAGTGCCGGAATAAACGTCATCACCACTGTGACGGGATTAACCATCCAATAGAACAGCATATACAACGGGGCAAAGAATAAGTATTTTAATTTTGCACCATGGTGGTCTAACAGTAATGCCGCCAGTAATTGCATGAATCCGGCAAATAACTCAAACGTGACAAAAATAAACGACATCGCTAATCCGTGTAAGACCCGATCATAATTACCAGTGATTAAAAAGATCCCCATGGTTGTTAGAAAAGCCAACGAGGTTAACATGAAGAAAAACGACCACACAATGGACAGTGTTGAGTCAATAAACATGGAAAGCTGATACCGGTGGGCAATTGGATGCAATATAAATTTCTTGATATTGGTTAACCAAACCTCAGTCCCCCCTTGTGCCCAGCGTTTACGCTGCTTGTACAAATCCCACAAGGTATCCGGCACATTCATATGGAAAATAACGTTTGGGGCAAATCGCGGTACGGCACCAATCATCTGGTGATCCCAAGCAATACTGATATCTTCAGTCGCCCGATTCTGACGAAAACCACCCACATCGATGAGAAAATCTTTCTTGTATAGCGTGTTAGCCCCACTGTAAGCATACATGGAATCATTAATCGCCGTTTGGCTGCGCTTAATAACACCAACAATACTCGTGAACTCTACTGTTTGCGATTTTCCCAATAGACTCGTACGATTTTGAACATCCATATTAGCAGTCACTGCGGAGGTGTTCATATCACGGTCACGCATGAAGAAATTCATATACTTCATCAAAGCGCCTGGCTCTGGAATCGTATCCGCATCATTACTTAAAATATAGTCGCCTTGGGCAAAGTGCATGCCAATATTAAATGCGTGTGCTTTACCCTTGTTTTTTAAAATTTCGATAGTTCGCAGCCGAGAATATTGAGTTTGTAAGTCACTAATAATGGCAGCCGTGCGATCAGTTGACCCATCATTCATTACTAAAACCTCAAAATTTTCGTAATTGAGTTCCTCAAACAAATACGTAATCGTATCTGCCAACATGACTTCCTCATTATGTGCCGGAATCATAATCGTAATCATTGGTTGTTGCTCAGCCGGGATGTTCTGCCAATCTGTATCGCGTTTGTTGGTCTTCAAGAACCGATACGATAAGGCACCAGCGAACCAGAAGAAGGAGCCCACAATGGGATACAAGCACAAAATTAGGAGCACAATATTTAAAATTGTTTGCCCCATCGTTGCTTTCAAGACACTGTCAATAAAAACGTCTAACATACCGGCTCCTAATCTCCCAAATCATTCAGGTGTTGTTTTTGATAAAGCTCATGAATTTGTTCCGTCTCTAAGTTCTGTTCCGGTTTAACTTGGTATCGCCGAACCTGATGGCGAAAATCTGCGTCACCAAATCGGTCATCCATAAATTTTTCCAATTCTGTTTCGCGTTTACGCTGGTTAATCGGGTTATACGTTGGCCACTGCTCAACGACGCGTTCTCGCTTGCGGTTTTGAATAATCGTCATCCCCACCGCAAAGAGTGAAACCATCACGAACGCAAATAACAATAAAATACTAATGAATTTGATTTCAAAGATCCCTTCGCGATACGTCCACAAATGAGGTATCTGCGGATGATCAACTGCCAAAAAAGCGGTTATTGTAATCACAATGGGAACAATCACACATATCCATCCGACTAATGCCACCAACGTCTGCCGCGCTTTGAGTCCCCAGTGTCCACGCTCGAAATAAGCATCCGTATACAATTGCTGCGATGGTTTATGTTTATCAGTCATCCTGCTCCTCCTAGTTTTGTGGATTAATTGGGCGGCCAAACCGGTAGCCCTGTCGAACCGGAATCTTCAATTGTTCTGCCAACTGCTCATCAGCAGCATCCTCCACCCCCATCAGAATCAACTGAATATGATTATCTTGAGACAATCGATTCCAAAACTGGAGATTAAGGTCAAGCCAAACAGAAGCGTCAGCCTTACGGAAACTGCGCATCGAACATTTTAACGAATCCACCTGCGGCAATAACCACTGAATGTTTTTTAAACTATCCAATGTTGATCCGACATTATCAATATCAAAACGCATACCATAGGCTCGAGCCTCACGAATTCGTCGTAAAAACAATGCCCGATTAAGCCGCCGTACCGGTCGATTAACTGTGAATTCGACGGCTAGCGTCATGGGCGTTATTTTGGAAATAGCCCACCGAACAAAGTAGTGGAATTCTGGACTAACAATTTGATCGTACTCTAAGTTAATTGATAATGTAATCTTCCTAGGTGGAAGTACCTTAAAGGTATCCTCTAATAAAAAGATCACGCGCTGTAGCGGTAACGACGCCAACTGTTGTGGCAATGACCAAGTCCCGTCCGGATTATGTTGCCGAAGAAGACATTCATAGCCCGTTGTTTGTCCGTGAAAGTCAACTTGCTTTTGAATAAAGTATCGTAGCTCAATGGCCTGATTCTCCAAATAATTATTCGATTTTTTTCGAGAATACCAGAAATAAAAGGCAATAATACTAACTATTCCCAGCGCCGCTACTAGGGTTAACCATAATAAGACCTGTTCTAATTGCACTAATGACATTCCTTTTCCTCACTTATAATTAGTCATTCAGTTCCAACTATTATAATCGTTATAGTTAACTTTTCAAGCGTTTCAATGCATCAGAACTAAACACCCATAATTATTGACACTAAAAAACGCTAAGTTTCCATTAGGGATCTTAGCGTTTATACATCGCCATTAATCAGTTAAAAAATGAAAGCGTGTCAGTTCCAGTGCCGAATTGTCCATAATCAACTGACCATGTTCTGCCAGCACGTCTGGGGCAACCTTTGTACGTTCTGCGTACTCATAAGCCACCGCTAACTCATCTTTGATAGATTCACGTGATGATTCATTAACAAAGAAGACCAGCTCCAGATAATAGGCATCTTGGTAGCGGTATAAGTTAGAAGCGGCATTCTCTAAGCGAAGAACTCGAGCCAAACTGATCATATCCTCAAAAGAATGAAGTTTAACAACTCGAGTTGTCGTTGGTTGACCACTATCGTTCAAGTAATCCTCAATATCATTAGACTCATTCGCAGCTGACTTGAAGCCAGAGAAGAAATCCTTTTGATTATCTTTTTCTAACAAATGTTCTTTGATTTGATCCGACACTTGATCGGGGTGCTCACTGTCAACACTGGCGTCGCCCTGACTTTCATCAGCTACGTCGTCCTCATCTGTATTCTTACTGATAAACAACTCCAAGCCATTACGGTTCGGTAACACTTGAAAAGTAACCGCATCGTTGTCCTGAAACTGGTGATCGACATCGACCTCTTCCAAGATACTATAAAAGAAGCCCTCAATTTGTTTGTGGTTACCCAATAGGTCTAACACGGTAATACCGCGTTCGGTCAGATCATCATTGCCAATAACCACGCGAATCGTATTCTCATTGATTCGTTCCATTTCCATGAATAACACCCCTTTCTCGTGGGTTTGGGGATTGTCCTTGATACTCTCATTTTAGTCGTTTAAATTGACTTGTAAAGTCATCATACCAAAAAACCGGACTGCAAGTAACATTTTCTCACAAATCCGGTCAGATGCAACTAATTAAGCTTAATTTACGCCATTTACCAGCCGTTGGGCCCGTTGTAATTCCAATGCTCGAACCTTCCGCGGCAAGAAGCGGCGGATTTCCTCTTCGTTAAACCCAACTTGAAGTCGCTTTTCATCGACCATAATTGGTCGGCGTAGAATTCCGGGGTGCTCTTGAATCAGAGCATAAAGGTCACGAAGTGGTAAGTCGTCTAAATCTACTGTTAATTCTTGATAGGCACGAGACCGTTTAGAAACAATCTCTTCTGTGCCATCTTCCGTTAAACGTAGAATTGATTTAATATCATTAACGGTCAAGGGCTCGGAGAAGATATTTTGTTCACGGTACGCGATACCATGTTCTTCGAACCAGAGACGGGCTTTGCGGCATGAGGTACAACTTGGTGATGTATATAACGTGACTGTCATAATCTTTTCCTCCCTCTCAGTTGTATAAATCTTTTAATAAAGTCTATTATACAGCTTTTTCGAGAAAAATAAAGACCTTTTGGAAATTAATTTAATCAACAATTTTATGCCATATGACTATTACTGGGCAAAAGAATAATCACTAGACACCATTTTGATATTCAATTGATTTTAGTCAATTTATAATTATCGAATAGTAATCATTAGGTATTATAAATTGATCCAGCCTGAACGACCTCAACTCGCGTACCCGTCCCGGCCGCCGATTGGGCTTCTGCCTTTAGTTGCTGAAGATCGCCTACTTGGGGAAGATGCGTTAACAATAATCGGCTAACCCCAGCTTGCTGAGCTAATTTACCAGCCTGAGTTGACGTTAAGTGCCAGGCAGTTCCCTGATGATCAGCAAAGAAGTTCGTATCAGCTAATAAAACATCTGCGCCCGTTGCCCATGTCGTTAATCCACTAAAAGCCGCTGTATCGGCAGTGAATGCTAATGTGGCACCAGTAGCCGTTTCCGTAATTCGTGGTGCATAAGCTGGCACGGGATGATGGGTCGCTAAAAAAGTTATCGTAAAAGGACCGATTTGAATCGGTTGAGTGGGATCATATGGGCGGCCAATCGTCGCGTGGGGCCAGGTTAACGCCCCAAAGTTCAGGGGATCAGCTGTATGACCATAAATGGGTAGCTCCGCTTGCGACCATTGTGTCGAACCCAGTTGCCATTCATATTGCAAAACACCCACATCGGCCGTGTGATCGTGGTGATAGTGGGTCAGCAAGACGGCATTTAACTGTAACGGATCTAGCACCTTTTCCAAAGCCAACAGTGCACCACTGCCACAGTCTAAGAGTAAATGAAAATCACCACTCGTCAACAAATAGCTACTGGTTCCTACACCATTATGCGGGTAACCGCCATAACACCCTAAAACACGTAATTGCATCTAATCATCCTCTCTACTTAATACTACTACCAGTTTAGCGCGCTGTTAGAAGAGTGTAAACGTTTCGCTTTTTTATTCAGGACCCTTATAATAGAGATAAGTCATTAGTTAGGAGGGATGATTATGCGCCACGAATTATCATTAACATTCGGCAGTCGTGATGTTCTTCAACGGATTATTCAGGAAAATACGGATCGTCATTTATTGTTACTTGCTGGTTCTGCAACCGATGAAGGCCTTCTTTTACTCGATGTTTCGGGTACCCCCAGCATTTTCACCGGGGGGCTCACTTATCAAATACGTGCACACCAAGGCAGTCAAAGTTGGCAAGGATTCTTTAGCTTTGATTACTTTACCCTAGATCCAGATACTGCTAAGGTCTTTGAAGCTAAAGTGAATCGATTGGCTAGTCCCCCACTCCCAGCCGGTATGACTGATCTATATTTATTAACCAAACAACACAACGACAGTGAGTATTTACTGCTTACGGTCTGGCAGGATAGTCAAGCTTACGCGCTGTGGCGCCACTCGCCAGCGTTCGCACCAATTGACACTTATGCTACTAGCGCTAATCATTTCCACGCAGCATCCTACCATCAAGTCCCTAAAAAAGAACCTCAAGGCTAACCCTACAGGCCCAATCATCTGGATTGGACCTGTTTTATTTTGTTTTCATTTCGCGGTACAATAAGCCTATTCAACTTTTGAAAGGTGTTGTTCAACTATTAAAACGATGTCTAATGCGGCGGTTGATAAAATTTCGCCACTACTTCCATTAACCACCGAACAATCTGAATTGGTTGAGCGTTTACTCGCCTTTGCAACAACCCACATCCAAACAGATGGTCCTGCGGTCTTTACGATTTACGGGGACGCCGGGACTGGCAAAAGTGTCGTGCTCGCTCATCTCTTTAACCAACTACAAACTTTAGCCCGAACTCATCCGACTAACCCGCTGACCGGAACCGAAAATTACTTCTTGGTGAATCATCCAGAAATTCTAAAGGTTTACCGTGAAATTGCTGGCCAACAACCCCACCTGTTTAAAAAAGATTTTCAGCGGCCAACGTCTTTGATTAATCAAATCAATCAGGGAAAGCGGCACGCTGACGTCTTAGTTATTGACGAAGCCCATCTTCTGTTATCACAGGCTGACCACTACAACAATTTTTATGGCACGAACCAGCTGACTTCACTCATGGCAACGGCCAAGGTCATCATTGTTGTTTTTGATGAAACGCAGGTTCTACGAATGAAGAGTTACTGGACGGAATCACGGTTAGAGCATCTGCTAGCTTCGGTTCCCCACACCAGCTATCGCTTAACTCATCAGTTTAGAATGCAGGCTAGTGACGAACTCGTCAGCTGGATTAATGACTTCACCC
This sequence comes from Levilactobacillus sp. LN180102, assembly GCF_050106635.1. Taxonomy (NCBI): domain Bacteria; kingdom Bacillati; phylum Bacillota; class Bacilli; order Lactobacillales; family Lactobacillaceae; genus Levilactobacillus; species Levilactobacillus sp. LN180102. The sequence goes on along the minus strand of NZ_JBNIIX010000022.1, from coordinate 2,424 downwards.
ATCAACGGCTGCACCCACTGCCTGCCACTGACGGAACACAGTATGACTTGCGCGTATTCAATGACGCAGAACTCATGCGGCAAGCTATCGTCCAACGAAATCGTGAAGTTGGCCTGTCACGAATCGTCTCAACTTCTGGATATCCGTCAACACTAGATGGCGGTAAACATTTTATCACTGAGGGCCGGTTTCACTTACCTTGGGATCAATATAACTACACCAATACACCATGGGCTGAACTTCCCCAAACCATTGATGAAGTTGGCTCTATCTATACTTGCCAAGGATTTGATTTAAACTATGTCGGTCTTATCCTAGGGCCGCCAATTACATTAGACGAACATCAGCATCTGCAAATTCGATTAGACCGTTATACAGATGTCGAAGCATTCAAACGGCGAGACGATTTGAATGATCCACAGAAATTGACCCAGATTAAACAGCAATTGGTCTTAAATTCAATCAACGTCCTAATGAAACGCGGCGTTAAGGGACTCTATATCTTTGCCCACGATCAGTGTCTACGTCATTACCTACAACAGCGACACTAAAAAAGGAACTGGTTTCGATGGCCTGAAATCAGTTCCTTTTTGGCAACAATAATATTTTATCAAACAAAAAAGCCTTCCCAAAGGAAGACTTACTAAGACGGTCCGTACGAGACTCGAACTCGTGATCTCCTGCGTGACAGGCAGGCGTCCTAAACCAACTAGACCAACGGACCAAAAATTGCGGGAGCAGGGTTTGAACCTGCGACCTTCGGGTTATGAGCCCGACGAGCTACCAGACTGCTCCATCCCGCGATAATATTAAATTGACACAATGACCCGTACGGGATTCGAACCCATGTTACCGCCGTGAAAGGGCGGTGTCTTAAACCACTTGACCAACGGGTCATATCAACGGAGAAGGAGAGATTCGAACTCTCGCGCCGCTTTCGCGACCTACACCCTTAGCAGGGGCGCCTCTTCAGCCACTTGAGTACTTCTCCATAATGGGCCTAAATGGACTCGAACCATCGACCTCACGCTTATCAGGCGTGCGCTCTAAACCAGCTGAGCTATAGGCCCATATAAAGCGGGTAACGAGAATCGAACTCGCGACAACAGCTTGGAAGGCTGTGGTTTTACCACTAAACTATACCCGCATTATATCGAGCTAATGGCGCGGGACGGAATCGAACCGCCGACACATGGAGCTTCAATCCATTGCTCTACCGACTGAGCTACCGAGCCATTTACCATTTAGAAACTAAGATTACCATCCTTGGGCGAACAAGCATGATAACGGTCCGTACGAGACTCGAACTCGTGATCTCCTGCGTGACAGGCAGGCGTCCTAAACCAACTAGACCAACGGACCAAAAATTGCGGGAGCAGGGTTTGAACCTGCGACCTTCGGGTTATGAGCCCGACGAGCTACCAGACTGCTCCATCCCGCGATAATAAAAAAGGAGGATGAGAGATTCGAACTCTCGCGTGGTTTTACCCACCTGACGGTTTTCAAGACCGTTCCCTTCAGCCAGACTTGGGTAATCCTCCATAAAAATAAAATACAAGTGCCCTTTTGAATAATGGACCTTGTAGGACTCGAACCTACGACCGGACGGTTATGAGCCGTCTGCTCTAACCAACTGAGCTAAAGGTCCAGTCCAAGTCCAAATCGCGGCGGGGGGGATCGAACCCTCGACCTCTCGGGTATGAACCGAACGCTCTAGCCAGCTGAGCTACACCGCGAAATGTTAAATAAAATATTTATTTAATCGGGAAGACAGGATTCGAACCTGCGACCCCCTGGTCCCAAACCAGGTGCTCTACCAAGCTGAGCTACTTCCCGTTCAAATGCACCCAGTAGGAGTCGAACCTACAACCTTCTGATTCGTAGTCAGACACTCTATCCAGTTGCGCTATGGGTGCAAAATATATCATGCTTAATACCTCTCGGTATAAGCGGAAGACGGGATTCGAACCCGCGACCCCCACCATGGCAAGGTGATGTTCTACCACTGAACTACTTCCGCATAAATGCCGACTAGAAGATTCGAACTTCCGACCCCCTGTTTACAAGACAGGTGCTCTACCAACTGAGCTAAGTCGGCATAGTCAGTATCATGTTCAATATCCAATTGTCACTCACCCGTAGGTGAATGAGCCGTGACAGTCTCGAACTGTCGACCCTCTGATTAAAAGTCAGATGCTCTACCAACTGAGCTAACGGCTCAAATGGAGGATACAGGGCTCGAACCTGTGACCCTCTGCTTGTAAGGCAGACGCTCTCCCAACTGAGCTAATCCTCCAAAATTCGCGTGGCAACGTCCTATCCTCGCAGGGGGCGATCCCCCAACTACTATCGGCGTGCTGAAGCTTAACTTCTGTGTTCGGCATGGGAACAGGTGTATCCTTCAGGCTATCGCCACCACACTAT
>NZ_JBNIIX010000021.1:0-31226 GCF_050106635.1 Levilactobacillus sp. LN180102 | reverse complement strand
TTACATTTTTAAAAGCGAATTGACTTCGCAAATATTGTTTGGGTTTGATTCTAAAATCAAACCGCCCTACACATATTTGGTTTGTCGAAACAATGTTCAGTTTTCAAAGGTCTACCTTGTGTTCGCTCTCGCAAACAACTTAATCATCATATCATGTTGCTGATTTGATGTCAACAAGAAATTTGATTTAACAACGTTTCTCGTTGATTCGCTATCTCAATGCGACAGCTTAATTAATATATCATATCGTTGTCTTACTTGTCAACAACTAATTTCAATCTTTCGAATTGGTCTAGTTGGTTACTCGTCGTGACAACGTATATAACTATACCAAGTGAGCACCGACACGTCAACTAAAATATGAAAAAAAACTAAGTATTTTTCAATAACGTATATTAATATTGAAATATTCTGAAACGATACGGTATAACCGTACTCTCAATTGAATACACTATGATAAAGTACGTTAGGGTTGCATAAATAAAAGGAGGTGGTTACCCACGCTCCTCTCTAATCCATTTATTTAAGTCGTTTAGCCCATTGCTGTAATGCCACACTTGCTTCTTTACGATTAACCTCTGCCCATGTATAGGGAAAATAATTCTGCCAAATACCATCATCAAAAGCCCGTTCATAAGCTTCCAATTGCGGCACAATCGTTCGATCTGGTTTCAATAAGTTGGCAATTAACTCCAATCCCACCGTCGAAAAGCAAGTCACAACCACTTTCCCCGCCTGATTGGTCACCGGTTGGTCAGCCCCATCGTTCAGAAAAGTAAAGATATCGTGTTCAACTTCATCCAATTTACGTTGTTGTTGGGCCACATAAATGTGCCATTCATTACGCGTTGGCAGGTATTGTAAGAAATAGTAGTCTTGCAGAAATAACGCGAAGGTTCCTGAAAATCGTTCCGGTGATTGAACGGTTGGTCCAGATGGCCGACCATATAATGAAGACTTTTCAACTAATTGTCGTAAAGTTTCGAACGGATTAGCCTGACGCGTAAACATTGCCAAATACCGCATTTGCCGCTTATAGAGACTCACCACATCATCGGGGTGCATCACCCGTACCGTTGTTAATTCTAATGACAGATCAACCTTATCAATGTAGCGTAATGGCGTCTTCGGTAATTCACCAGCTTCTCGTAAACGGTCCACGTTTTGCTTAAATCGCTTAAACAAGGCTTCTCGACTTTTCTCAGTCGGTAACTCGTTTCGGGGAAAAGATCGCGCGTACACATACATTTCACCTAGGGACGTCCCCCACGGGAGCTTCGCCTGCAGGTAGTACTTCAACGCATCTGCTCGGGTGGTTGGATACTCATGAGCCACGGGTTGAACCGACTGTTGTGGTTGCTGAGTCCGGTCCACGCCTTTATATACAAACAGGTAATAACCCAGACCAGCTGCTAACAAAACACTACCATACATCTTGAACGCTCCCTTCTATTATTTGGTTAATTATACAATACACCAACCATCGTAAAAATAAAGCAAAGTACGTATGATTTTGGTCCGGTCCCTAGACAGATCTGCGCAACTGTAAAAAAGGAATCCGCCATTAACGACGAATTCCTTTTGAGGAGGATAGCTTCTTATGAGTAGCCATTAAACATGGGCAATGGCTTTGGTTAAAAGTTCAATAATGGTGCTGTTGGCAAACAACCGGAGAACCTCATCAATTTGTGGTGCCGAATGATCGCCCGTGAAAGCCACGTTCAGTGGGAAATATAGGTTACGACCTGTGACGCCCGTCTCCTGACTCACGGTTTGAATCATCTTTTTAAAGTCCGGTGTTGCGACATCTACAGGCAGTGCCTGAACATGTTTTCGAAAGGCCGTCAATACCGCAAGGGTTGCTGTCCGATCGAATTGCCGTAATTGGTCATAATCCAACGGCGCCTGCAAAATCGTCACGTAAAATAATACCTTATCCATAATCTCACTTAATTGATGGATTTCCGTTTGGTAGATTTTGCAAACTTGAAATGTCAGCGTTCGTAAATCCGGTAATTGTAGGGCCTTTACCTGCCTAGCAACATCCGTTTGTCCCTCGTCGACCAATTCCAGTACCCGATCCGTCATATCATCGAGGTCTAAGCGCTTAATGTAAGCCGCGTTGATCCAATCCAGTTTGCTTTGATCAAAGTAGGCTGGCGATTTGGACATTCTGGCTGGATCATAGCGTTCAATGAGCTCTTCTCGTGAGAAAAGTTCGTCCTCGCCTTCTGGTGACCATCCTAAAAAGGCAATAAAGTTGAAGATTGCTTCGCTTAAATAGCCTTGGTTCTTATATTGACTAATAAACTGTAATGTTTCCTTATCCCGCTTACTCAATTTTTTACGCGTTTTAGGATTATAAATTAACGTAATGTGCCCAAAGTTTGGGTGCTTCAAACCTAAGGCCTCATACACCGCAATTTGCTTTGGCGTATTGGCAATGTGGTCATCTCCTCGTAAGACATCTGTGATATCCATCAGGTAATCATCAATGACCACGGCAAAATTATAAGTGGGCATCCCATTACTCTTCTCAATAATGAAATCACCGCCCATATTGTCGGAGTTAAAAGCCACATGACCTTTAATAATGTCATCCCAAGCGTATTCATGGTTCGCCGGCAAATGGAGGCGAATACTAGGTTTTAACCCGCGGGCCTCCGCCGCCTGTTGATCGGCTACTGACCGACCATACCACCGACCATCGTAGTGCGGTGCTTCACCCGCGGCCCGTTGTTGGTCCCGCATAGTGGTTAATTCATCTTCCGTTGCGTAGTCTTTGTAAGCTAACCCTTGGTCAAGCAGCTGTGTAATGTAACGGTGATAGAGGTCTTGCCGTTCTGTTTGATGATACGGTGCGTACTTGGGATTGGGCTTATCAGGGCCTTCATCCCAATCAATTCCCAACCAATGAAGATTATCAATTTGGCTATCTTCACCATGGGGGACGTTACGTTTAACATCCGTATCTTCAATTCGTAAAACCATGGTTCCGTGATAGTGCCGCGCAAACAGGTAGTTGAATAAGGCCGATTGGGCATTGCCAATGTGCAAGAAACCTGTCGGACTCGGTGCATACCTCACTCTCACGTTCTTTTTCACTGTCGAATTCTCACTCATGCTTGTTTCCTCCTCTATTAACTCACCATTACTCGCCGTTCGGCCGGTCAGCTGCCCGAATTAACTTCGAACGGTGGTCTTGTTATCTTGATCAACGGTGGTCGTCACGCCAAATGTGTGATTTAATCCATCAATTGCTAATTTCAAATCATCCAAGAAATCATCGGCAATCGTCATGGTCATGGATGGGCGTACCACGATCCGGCTAATTGTCACATCGTCGCGATTCTTTGGCAGTGGATATGCCGGAACTTGCCAACCATACTTAGCCAGCTCGGACTCCAAATCATACAACGTCCAACCAACCGGCGCATCGTCCGCTAGTTTCCAACAGTTAATTGGTAGCTGTGACCCATCAACTAAAATATCGAAAATCCCATACGTTTTCAGAGCTGCCGTCAGCTTCAATGACACCTTCCGAACATTTTGCATGATCGTCTTGTAACCTGATAATCCAAATCGAATGAAATTGTAGTATTGCGCACTGATATGGGCACCACTGTGTGAGAAGTTAATGGCGATTGAATCAACGGTCTTACCTAGATATGGCACTTGGAATCGCATTTCTGCGGGTAAAATATCAGCCGTGTTGTGCCGCCAAACAATCCACCCCAACCCAGGGTAAACCATCCCGTACTTATGGCCCGAAACGTTAATGGAAACCACGTTCTTCAACCGGAAGTCCCACGGGTTAAAGCCATCGACGAACGGCGCGAACAGGCCACCAAAGGCAGCATCAACGTGAATCCGTACCGGCATCGTCGCGGTCTTATTATATTCGGTCACGAGGTTATCTAGCGTTTGAATATCATCAACGGAGCCTGTGTACGTAATGCCCTCAATTCCGATAATCCCAATCGTATTTTCATCAACATAATCCATCACATGATCCATATCTAAGGAAACTTGGTCACCATTAATTGGCACTTGGCGCATCTCGACATTCCAATAGGTACAGAACTTTTCCCAAACAACTTGGTAACCTGACATGATGACCAAGTTGGGCTTGTGGCTATGCAGGTCTTCAATATCAAAACCAGCTGCCTTGGCCCGGTGCTTCCAACTATGTAGTAGCGCCAAGCCGCCTAACATACATCCTTCAGAAGAACCTACAGTTGAGGTCCCAATGAAATCATCGTAAATCTTTTCATTGTCAGGAATTCCCCATAGGTGAGCAATCATGCTGACACAGTAATTTTCCATTGCCGCGGTCTTAGGGTATTCCGATTTATCAATCGCATTGGTATTCAACGCGTTCTTCATTAATTCATCGGCTTGTGGTTCCATTTGCGTGGTACAGAAGGTCGCTAGGTTTTGATTAGCCTTGGCTTCATTTAAACGATAGTGTTCCACCAATTGAGCGGCAACATCCGGTGCCATGGGATCATCTGGTAATGTATTGGTGGGTAAGGATTGCCCGGCTTCGACACTGCCTAAAAACGTTTTTTCTAAATCCACATTATTAATCATCTGCTGTGTTTCCTGATCGTTTTTATTCATCATATAGTCGTCATATCCGTATTGCGATATGGCTTGCCTCCTTAATCATTTTTCACTACTTGGTTTCTTTTTCCAACGCCTCATGACCGGTCGGTGCTGCCACTTCATCCACATTGACACCTAGCTGCAAGGCCCATTTGTCGTGGAAACGGTACAAGATAAATGGCAAAACGAGCATGACCACAAAGGCACTCACTAACAACATTAGGTACGTGTGTTTTGAGGCAACGGATAAATCTGCTGGCGGGAAGAAGGTCACGACAAATCCAAAGGCCGATAAAATAAACCCTAGGATACCGTAAGTGATCCGCAACCAACGCGACTTAGCGGCCACAAAGTCCCGATGCAAATCGACATACTTGAACTGTAAGACCAAATAACTAATAAACATCAGCATATACATCAAGGTGTATAAGGCTACCGTCAAACTCATTGCAGTCTGGAAGGAAAGGCTCGCCTTGTTCCCGCCAGCCCCAAACGTCAACAGCGCCCCAACAATCGACACGATGACCCCTTGAAGGACCATGACATTGGTTTCAATCCCATATTTATTGGCCTTAGAGAAGCGCGGTGGTAAGTAGCCAGCTTTAGCTGCTTCAAACATCCCCGCGTTAGGACCAACGACCCAACTGCTGATTTCACCCAAGACACCAACGGCTAATAAGAACCCTGTTAGCTTTTCGACAAAGACCACACCCACACCGTAGCGGGCAACTAAGGCCCCATAGGCGTAAACAATCCCATTACTTAACTGAATCTGATTATTCGGAATCGTCATAGCAATCGCCATACTGCCGATAATATCGGAACAGATCGCAGCAACTGCTAGTGCCATCATGACCTTAGGATAGATGCTAGGTTTATCCAAGTCCTTAACGTGTGGTGCCGACCCTTCGGCACCGGCAAAAGCCAAGATAAACGGAACAAATCCCACTAAGACACTCCCATTCCAACTCGATGGAAAAATGGTGTGCATGTTGACGTGAATCATCGCTGGGTTTCCTTGTACGAGGTACAAAATAAATAGAAAGAGTAAGAAGAAGACTGGGATAATCACCCCTAACGTGAAACACCATTGGGCAATCTTACCGGTAACACTCGTTCCTTTTTGCTGTAGAAAGATAAGGCCCCATAAAATGATCATCATCAAAATAAACTTAACTAACGGGTTATCCGTGATAATGGGTAAGCCAAACGTTACTGAAAAACAGCCGATAATGAAATACATCATTGTATTCATCCCAACCGTAATGTGAATCCATTGGTAGAATAATGCCGACCAACCTGCGCGTTCACCTAACATATTCCGTGACCAAGTAAAGATACCGCCTTTACTCCAGCCATCGATGGACGCCATCTCTCCTGAGGTCCGAGTCACCGGTAAAAACCATAAGATCCCGGCTAAAAACAGGTAAAAGAAAGCGGTTGGTCCTTGCTTAGCAAATGCCGCAAAACCGTAAACCGTCATGACCATGGAAGTCGTCATGGAAAATAACTGAAAGCCCGTTATTCGATTTGCCTTTTGCGTATCAATTTGCTGTTCAGACTTATTTTCATCCACTTGCTACACAATCCCTTCACAACCAAACGAAGCGGTGTCAATTAAGTACAAGTGACAGCGGTTTCAATTTGGGAACTCATTATTCGGCCGAATAATTGTGAACCACCACCAACGGTGATTCCGTGTTAACACCCTAAGAGTAGAGCTGACGTACCAAATAAAGAATAGACAGAGACTGGGTTATGTATAAGTGCTAGACAGATGCCAATTGTTGTTTGACTGATACTTTGGTGAGCAGACTTTCTGTTTCTAATAACATGGCCAATTGCCGCTGGCTAACCGGTCCGATCCCCTCAACGACCAAAGCCGGATTTTCTCGGAGGCCACTGCGAAACCAATTGCGAACAATCCCCTGTAAGCCGTACTCAAATAGTAATAGACCCGATTCATTGCGGAAATGTAACTGCGGACATGCCTGCTTCAGACTCTGTTTTAATCGTTCCACAATCAGATCGATCGTTTCTAAGATAAAATCATCAAATTCCGAATAAGCATGGGAATCGACGACGTGATGACAAAAGTTCTGATGCGCATCAATGTAGCGAAACAAGCTCAGATAACTAGCCAGCCAGTTGTCGGCCGTTACTTTCCCCACCAGCCGCTGTGCCTCGTGATCGAACTGATACTGCAGACAATCAAACTTATCTTGGAAATGATAATAAAATGTCTGTCGATTAACATGGCTTTCCAAAACTAGCCGTTTAACCGTGATCGTATCAAATTGTTCATCATCGGTTAGCCGCTGCAACGTTGCCCCCAGCCTTTCCTTAGTTCTGGATTCCATTCATCCCATCTCCTAATTCTGTCCGTAAGTTCAGGTTAAGTGTGCTCCGTTGGCCCTAAATTTAGTATAGACACTTTCAACTTTATGTATGGCGCACTTCTAGTTAACATGGCCTTTCTCTAAGTGTGCGCGGTAAAGCGTGTGACCAGCATTTATAAACGATCAGATCAGGTCTTGGACGCAACGCAAAAATAGGATGGGATTCTCAAACTGTGAGAATCCCATCCTATTATCCTCTGTATAATGTGTGGTGGCGCTTCGCTGTTGCTGTTACGCATCCATAGCAATCAATACTTTTCCGGATAGATGTCCCGTTGACATTAACGCCAAAGCATCAGTGACTTGGTCTAGCGTAAATATTCTTGGATCAATTGCCGGTACAATTCCGTTGTGTTCGACTAAATCAGTGATTTGCTTTAAAGCGGCCCCATCTGCATGCACGAAGACAAAGTGATAAGTGACATTTGCCTTTTTAGCTTTACGGTCAATGGCGCTACCAGCTAATTTAAAAATGGCTTTTTTCCAAAATGGTAGCGACTGCGACTCAGCAAATGCTTGGTTAGGTCCCATTCTTAATGACACTAACGCACCAGTTGGTTTCATGATGCTTAACTCATGCTCTAGTTCGGAAGTCCCTAAAGTGTCGATCACATAATCAACATCGGATAGCACTTCCCAATAATTTGTTGTACGATAATCAAAGTACCTGTCAGCGCCCGCTTCCAGAGAACGCTTTTCGGCCGATGAATTCCCACTCACTATCACGTTTAACCCCAATAATTTAGCGATTGGAATGGCCATCTGCCCGAATGATCCTGAACCCCCAGGAATAAACACCGTTTCTCCCGCGGAGACTGTCAATATTTCGTGGAAAATTTGATAGGCCGTCAGCCCCGTCAATGGAACGGCAGCAGCCTGAGCCATATCTAAGTTTCGTGGAACTTTGGCAACAGCCATTGCCGCTGTTGCCACAAATTCCGCGAATGCGCCTATTTTTTGAAGTGGCAGTCGTGTATAAACAGCATCACCAATTTCAAAGTCCTTTACATCGCTTCCCTTAGCAACGATAATGCCAGAAAGCTCATTCCCCAGTGTCAACGGGAAATCATATGATTGAATCAGTCGCACGCTACCCGAGGTAATCAACTCTTCAAGTGGATTAACCGCTGCATACGTCACTTTAATCAGGACCTCAGTCGGCGTGATCTTGGGGACCGGAACTTGTTCAACCGTTACGCGTGATTTTTTGGCATATTTTTTTATTTGTGCCGCTTTCATACCAATGACCTCATATCTATAATTTAAGTATCAGTATACGTCATTAAGTAATTTTTTTCTAATATTGTTACTTTTTACCAACTATTAATTCCTTGGAGCGTGAGCCAATGTCAAACCAAACCAAAGAAAAAATTATCATCGCCACCCAACAAATCATGCTGGAAACCGCTTCAATTAACGTGCGGTTGACTGATATTGCCGATCGAGTTGGCATAACCCACGGTGCCCTGTATCGCCATTTCCCAGACAAGCAGTCCATTATGGTCGCCGTTGCCAAACGCTGGTTTGAACAGGCCATTTTGCAAAATATCCATGTTGCGTCAACCGTGATCAATCCACTGAACTTCTTACATGACTGGCTGTGGCAATTTGCAAACGCCAAAAAGGCTGCCTATCGCGACAGCCCCCAAATGTTTGAATTAAATACTTTATATGTTGAAAATGATCCGGCCATTCTGCGGGAGGTTCTTTTATCTTCGATGAAGATGATTGACGATCTAATGAATTTTCATGATGCCACCTATCTGCGAGCCGAGATCATCCTCGCGGCCTTTAGTGAATTTACACTCCCCAGCTTTCGTAAAAGTTGGTATTCCCCCGATTATACGGTGAGATTTGAACGACTATGGCAGCTCATTTCAATGGGACTCACCAACTTATAAGAAACACCACGGTGAGCACATCTTGCTGTCCACAGCATTCCTGACTCATGCTTAATAACACCGCTCATTTAATTGCACAAAAAAAGTCGTCATATCAAGGCCAGATGACCTGATAAAACGACGAAAGGCGTAACAATTGGGCTAGCTGGGTTCGAACCAGCGCATCACGGGATCAAAACCCGTTGCCTTACCACTTGGCTATAGCCCATTATTAAGATGACCCGTACGGGATTCGAACCCATGTTACCGCCGTGAAAGGGCGGTGTCTTAAACCACTTGACCAACGGGTCATAACTGATCTCAATGGAACAAAACCTATTATGCACGAAAATTAATTTTACGTCATTAGACAGTAAAAGGCAAGTGTCAAAAAAGACTAATTTTGACACTTGCCTTTGATTGTCTGAGGTCAAGACTGCCCCAACTGCGCTACAATTAATCATAATTAGCTGTTTCTGAACAAATTAGTGAGACGCTTCACTGGTTCGATAGTGATACCGGGTCAGTCCCAATCCACCAACGACTAGCAGATCAACAACGGCGCATCCCAAAAACAGCACTGAAAACGAGGCAAATTGGCCAATTACTAAGCCACCAACTACCGGTCCCACGGCCTTACCTAGTGAGGAGCAGGCATTGACCAATCCTTGATAACGTCCCTCATCGCCGACCGTCTGCGCATTAATCAGTGCCGGCACCCCTGGCACATAGATGGCTTCACCCAGCGTTAACAGCGTCATCGCAGCAAATAAAGCGCCGGTGCCTGACGTTAGGGTCAAGAGTAAGAAAGACCCACCAATCGCCAGTAGACCACCAATAATCTGGCGCATTAAAAACCGTGGTTGACTGAACCGGGCCATCACAGCCTGCACCACCATCAGAAGTATCCCGTTATACACCCACAGGTAGCTATAGAGCTTGATCCCCAGTCCCTCTGCTTGAATATACACCGAAACATTACTCATCCACTGCGCGTATGTGAGCCACATCAAGACAAGGCTCACGAGCAATCCCACAATCATGAGCGGGGAAAATGGCAAGGTGGCCGTTGCTTCAGCCGGTTCGTCTCTGACCGTCACCGGGATTTCTGCCTGCTGTTCATACGTCCCAGCACGCCAATGCCACAAGCCAATGGCGCCACCATAACAAATCAATAGTAACCCGAAGATGGGCCGGAGACTATGGTGAAATAAAAACCCAATACTAGCCGTCCCCACGACTAATCCTAAATTAATAAAGATATACAGCAGATTGAATAGCCGGCTATCCGCATGGCTCAGTTGCGCCGTCAAGGCCGAAATCAACGTGAGCATGCCCCCGGTCAGCAAGCCAAAGATGACCAGCACTATGGGATAGGCGATCAAGCCATTGTAGAAAATACCCACAGTAGCATCCACCAGTAGGCCCAGTAACATGACCTCACCAACCCGCTTAGCTGAATACCGGTCGGCCAACACGCCACCTAGATAACCGCCAAGCACATTACAGCCCGAATAGGCCGCTAAGATAAGCCCACTCACTACTAAATTCAATCGTAACTGATTATGTAAATAAATGGTCGTTAATGGCCACATCACACTGTAAGCCGTGTTGATTAAGAAACCTAGCATCAACAGGGGCCACAGCTGACGAATCAATTTTCGCATAATTTCATTCCTATCTAGTTACACGCCCATTTTAGCATGCCATCACGAGATCTTCCAAATGAAAGCGGTACCGGTTAAACTGCTATGAAAATTCTAGCGGTTTCTCGCGGTTCATCGCCTTTTAGGCTTGCTAAATCTATGAAAATCAACTAAATTTAAGGGAGGTCTGGATTCATTGAAATTTGGAAACAATTACTAATAGGAGGACACAACATGGGTAACAGCAAAAATAATGCCACGCCGACCGATCTGAACGATCAAATGCAGGTTCGTCGGGATAAAATGAACAAGCTACAAGAACAGGGCATCGCGCCTTTCGGTCACCGCTTCGACAGAACTGACAACAGTCAGTCACTCATTGAAAAATACGATAAGTACGATAAAGAAGAGTTGATGGAAGACAAACATTACGTTGCTGTTGCGGGTCGGATCACCGGTAAGCGCGGTAGCGGTAAAGCTGGGTTCATCGACCTCCTCGACAGAACTGGTGTTGTTCAGGGATATGCCCGTCAAGACGAACTTGGCGAAGAAACTTACGCCCTATATAAAACCCTCGATTTAGGTGACTTCATTGGTGCCAAGGGTTATGTGATTAAAACCAACACCGGTGCTTTGACATTACGGATGACGGAATTTGAATTCCTCTCCAAGTCATTGCGGCCACTTCCTGATAAATATCATGGGCTAACCAACCCCGAAACGATCTACCGTCAACGGTACTTAGATCTGATCTCAAACCGCGAAAGCTTTGACCGGTTCCTCAAGGTCACTAAGATTAAGAAAGCCATCCGGGAATACTTGGACGGTGAAGGCTACCTCGAAGTTGACACCCCTGTCTTACAAACAGAAGCTGGTGGTGCTGAAGCCCGGCCATTTATCACCCACTCTAACGCCTTTGATATTCCGTTATATCTCCGGATTGCCACGGAACTTTACCTCAAGCGTTTGATTGTTGGTGGCTTTGAAAAGGTCTACGAATTGGGCAAGGACTTCCGGAATGAAGGGACCGACTTACGGCACAACCCTGAATTTAACATGGTCGAAGTCTATACCGCCTACACCGATTACACGGACGTCATGGACTTGGTTGAAAACCTCTTCCGGTTCGTGGCTAACAAGGTTAACGGATCTGGCAAGTTGACGTATCAAGGCAAGGATATCGACTTAGACAGCGACTTCAAGCGACTCCACATGGTGGACGCCGTGAAGGACGTTACGGGAATCGATTTCTGGCAACCAATGTCTGATGAAGATGCGCACAAGTTGGCTGAAGAAAACGGCATTCACTGTGAACCTTACTGGAAAGTCGGTCACATCATCAACGCCTTCTTCGAAGAAAAGGTTCAAGATACCTTGATTAACCCAACCTTTATCTACGGTCACCCACTGGAAATTTCACCATTGGCAAAGAAGAACCCGAAAGATGGTCGTTTCACCGACCGGTTCGAATTGTATATCGATGGTAATGAATACGGTAACGCCTTTACCGAATTAAACGACCCTATCGATCAACGGCAACGTTTCGAATCCCAAGATGCTGAACGGGCAGCTGGGAACGAAGAAGCCCACGGTATCGACGAAGATTACGTCGAAGCGATGGAATATGGAATGCCGCCTACTGGTGGTCTGGGTATCGGTATCGACCGGATGACGATGTTATTAACTGATTCCACATCTATTCGTGACGTTATGCTCTTCCCAACCATGCGTCCAAACGACTAACCACGAAAAGAGGCCATTGCATGAAAGCAAACCAACTGATAGCGTTACTCCAAGAACATGATCTCTTACGGAACACAACGCTGCAAGTGGACGACACTGACTTTGCGGGCCTCACTTATGACTCGCGGCAAGTCCAAGCGAACACCCTCTTTGTTTGTAAAGGGTTCAACTTCTCAGTGGACTATCTCCACAGTGCCATTGAAAACGGGGCAACTGCTTATTTAGCTGAAGAAGACTACGGCGTGTCTGTTCCGGTCATCTTGGTTAAAAATGTCCGCAAGGCCTTGTCTTTAGCGGCACAATTATACTTTGACTTTCCCCAAAACGACCTGTTTGTCATTGGGTATACGGGCACCAAGGGTAAGACAACGTCAACGTATTTGACGACCAACATCTTATCCCACGCTTTCCCCCAACAAGTTGCGATGTTTTCTACGATTAACCATATCGTCGGACCAAAACCACAAGACCAGTACCGGGCACATTTGACCACGGCCGAATCTTTCGACCTGTTCAAAGAAATGCGACAAGCCGTCGACAACGGTCAAAAGGTTTTGGTGATGGAAGTCGCGTCACAAGCTTATTTGCTTGATCGCGTTTACGGGTTAACCTTTGATGTTGGGATCTTCTTGAACATTTCACCCGATCACATCGGGGTCAATGAGCATCCCAACTTTGCCAACTACCTGTTCTGCAAAATGCAGTTACTGTTAAATTCACGCAATTGCATTATCAATGCCGAAACCGATCACTTTGATGAGATCTATGCGGCCGCCAAAGTTTCAACGGACCCCGAACACATCTTCACTTACGGGTTCAATCAGACACAGGCATCCCTCTCAATCACCAGTCGACAAGCCACGCTAACGGACAGTCATTTCGACTTAACGGTGCACGATGAGCGCTTAGCCGCTCTCGCCACCACCTACGACGTTTCCGTCCCCGGTGATTTCAATCAAAGTAATTCGGCAGCTGCCATTCTGGCCAGTCATCTGGCTGGGGCGCAGGTCGCTGACATGCAATACGGATTGGCACACACCCGCATCCCTGGTCGGATGGAGTCCATTACCACCAAGCATCACGGGACCGTCTACATCGACTACGCCCACGATTGGGGCAGCATGAATGCCTTGCTGAGCTTCTTGCATACGCAGTTCCCTGACCACCGGGTGATCGCCGTATTGGGGAGCACTGGTGATAAAGGTGAGGATCGGCGTGAAGGCTTCGCTAAAGCATTAAATGACTATGCTGATGCCGCTTACCTGACGACCGATGATCCGGGACATGAAGATCCAATGGCCATTGCCCGTGAGATTGACAGTCATATTGACCATACGAAGGTCAAGACAACGATCATCGCCCAACGGGAAACGGCGATTGCCCAAGCCATTACCACGGCCACAAATACCGATTTGGTCGTGTTAGCTGGCAAGGGTGAAGACGCATATCAAAAGATCAATGGGGTAGATACCCCGTATGCTTCTGATCCAGTCGTCGCCCAAGACGTGATTGACAGCTTAGCCGATGAATCATAGCGGCTTAACCAAAAACGCGTAACCCTTAATTGGGCTACGCGTTTTTTTGACGATTAAACTTATTTACGACGGCGCTTACGCCGTTTCTTTTGGCTAAATTTTAATTGCTTGGCTGGATGTGACTGAGTTAATTGATGATCGGTCATAAATAAAGCCCGACTAGTCGTTGGGTGGGCGCGCAAATAATCCTGCGTAAAGGCATCAACGGCTTGCCGATCACGCGTATCAATCCCCTGCTGTTGCATCGCAGCCGTTAGCTCTTCAAAGAAGTGTTCTAACTTGGGATCATACATCGTGGTCAAGGCGGTGTGCTGGTTGCGGACCCACGCCTGTAGCTCGGTGGCAGCAGGTAACAACTGGTGGTCGGCGAGATAAGTGAATAACGCCGTCAGGGCAAACGGTACTAGGTGAAAAAGTTCGGGAACCCGTTCGCTGTCATCTAATAAATGCGTAAACGGTCCAAACATAATCTCACTAAGCGTTGTGACCGTCCACTCGCTCGGTTGTAAACCCTTACCCGTTATCAGAAGTTCCGCTACCGTATGAATAATGGTAGCAAACCGTTGCTGGTCAGCCGAGGAAAGATTCTGTACTTCGGGTTGCTGCGTCATGGTCTGCACCCAAGTATCCACTTGGGCGACAACCGTTTCGTAAGCCGCCTGCTCTTGATCCGTTGTTTCATGCGGAGCAACTAATGCTGTCCGCGCGGCTTTTAGGGCCTGCAACAAAGCGGCTTCATTAGGCAACGCCTGTGCTTTGAAATAAGCTGTCAAAACTGGTACGACAGCCACGTAATACCGATGTGATTGATCAACCATTGTCGGCAAAGCCGCTAGCGTAGCGGCAACTTGTTGTGGTGTCCAGTCACCCGTTAAGCCGACCGCCTGCCGAACCCGCAACACATCTGCTAGGATAGTTGCGGCATAGTCTTGTTGATTGCTTGATAATTTTGCCAGTCGTTGCGGCGTCAAAAATTCGGCTGGACTCAATGTTGTGTGTGCCATTTGACGATTCCCCTATCTTAAATCTCCATTATCCCTATTATAGTTGAAGACCTATCTAATGGAAAAGTGATTGCCCCATTCTTTTATGTTTGATACAACGTTTTACCTAAAGTCCTTGCACGTTTTCGCAGGATCATTTAAACTGTATTAATTACATCATTATTGTAAGCGCTTCTGATTACGTTAAAGGGGAGTATGAATCATGAACATTCCACGAAAGGTCTGGGTTGACGCAATTGGCGTGGGCCTCTTCACTTTAGTCTATAGTTTAATTATGAGCGGTTTCTCCTTGTGGATGGGCTCTGCCGCTTTTATCGCCGTTTCTTATTTCTTTGGTGCTGGTTTTCCCAAAGACAAACTTTGGAATATTTTACTGAGCTTTGCTCTGGGGATTATATGGGGACTGGCGGCCTTCCGGTTGCTTCACGTCTCTTGGATTGCTTCCCCGTGGGCCAGTGCAATCATGTTTGGTCTCATGACCTTCGTTGTTCTGTTCCTTCAAGGCACCGTCATGAAGTTTACCGTTGTTCCAGCCTGGCTGATTGCCTGGGGAACTACGATGCTGATTATTTCCAATGTGACGATTCATAATTGGTCGCTCTTTGTGTTCCAATTGTACGCGTCCATGTTATTAGGAATTTTCGTCATTGGTTACGCCTCCGACTATTTTTACAAATTAAGCTTCAAGTTATTTCCGACTAAGGACGCCGACAAAACTGCCGACCGACCAGCTGAGGATGATTAACGTATCACCAACTAAAGAACGGTTCCTTCAGAATGCACAACGCACTGAAGGAACCGTTTTTCTTTTAATCAGAGTGAGCTGCGGATAACCGCGCACGCAACTTAGCCCGTTGTACTTTACCATTGCCATTGTGGGGAATCTCCACCACTGGGATAAAAGTTTGGGGAACCTGATAGTGGGCCAAGTGCTGCCGACCAAACGCGACTAACGCCGCCACATCAAGGGGATGGTCACTGACCACAAAAGCCACCGGCACCATTCCCCATTCAGCGTCCGACCGACCAACGACCGCAATATCGCGAACCCCCGGCGCCGATTGATAGGCGGCCTCAATCGCATCAGGAAAAATATTTTCCCCGCCAGAAATAATCATGTCATCCAACCGGCCATCAACATATAAGAAGCCGGCCTCATCTAAATGGCCCACATCGCCGGTATGGTACCAACCATCTGCCGTTAGCTTCGCCGCAAACTTCGCTGGCTGCCCTAAGTATCCAGCGGCTAGCGCGGGTGTTTTTAATAGAATCTCATGCGTCTGTGGAGTCAACTGGAGTTGCGTGGTAAATAACGGTTTGCCTGATGACCCCACATGACTTGGCGCATCCGCAAAGTTTAACGCCACCACCTGAGAAGCCGTTTCGGTCATCCCATAGGATTGCACAACGGGAACCCCTTGCTGCTGACACCGCCGCAACGTGGCTTGATCAATGGGGCCACCCCCCAGCAGCATTCCTCGTAAAGCACAATAAGGTGCCGCCGTGGGGGTCTGTTGATCTAACAGCTTCTTGAGCATGAATGGCACTACCGAAATTAAGGTCACCGGTTCCGTTCGCAAGATGTGCGCAATGGCTGGCGCGTCAAACTGTGGTACCAAGCGCACCGTCATCCCGTAGATTAAACCGCGCATCATAATTGAAAACCCACTGATGTGAAAAATCGGTACCGTACACAGCCATTCATCGTCTGGCATAACACCTAAATTTAAGGCAGAAGCAATTGCTGAGGTATAATGATTCTCGAAGGTCTGTAGCACGCCCTTGGGTTGTCCCGTTGTCCCCGATGTATACATGATACTGGCGACCTGATGCACATCAAACGTTGCGACAAGTGGGCGGGGCGTTGCGGCCGTGGTCAATAACGTTCCAAAACGTACCGCGTTCACCCCCAACCCCTCACGCCATAAGTCATCGGCAACGAGACACGTTGCCACCGTACTGTCTTGTAATTGCCGCCTTAGTTCTGTGGTCGGTAGGCGTTTGTTCAACCAGACAATCGTGTGCCCCGCCCCCAATAAGGCTAAGGCAACTTGATAGCCGGCGAGGGAGTTATCAGTCAGCATCGCTACTCGGGGCTGCGTTAAGGCACCAACCGCCGCCAGTTGACCGGCCACTTGCGTTAAGCGCTGTGCCAGTGTCGCAAATGTCAGTGACTGATGCCCATCCGTCACCGCGATCTTTTGGGGCGCCAACTGAGCTTGCTTCGTGATCCAATTATCCACGACTGTTGCTCCTTTCTATGGAAACTTAGGGTATTGGTCAAAGTCAGGCTGCCGTTTTTCGTTAAAGGCATCACGCCCCTCTTTCCCCTCATCGGTCGTATAAAAGAGCATCGTTGCGTCGCCGCCCAATTGTTGAAGGCCTGCTAATCCGTCCGTATCAGCATTCATAGCGGCCTTGATGAAGCGCAATGCCGTTGGTGATTTCTGCAAAATCTCGTGACACCAATCCAACGTTTCTGATTCAACCTCGGCTAGTGGCACCACTTTATTAATCCAGTTCATTTGGTAAGCCTCTTCCGCGCTATAGAAGTGATTCAAGAACCAGACTTCCTTGGCACGCTTGTGGCCAATGACGCGGGCCAGATAGCCAGACCCGTAGCCCGCATCAAAACTGCCCACTTTCGGTCCCGTTTGACCGAACTGCGCATTGTCAGCCGCAATCGTTAAATCACAAACCAGTTGTAAGATGTTACCACCACCAACTGACCAGCCCTTAACCATGGCAATCACGGGCTTGGGAATTACCCGAATGAGGTGTTGAAGATCCAAGACGTTGAGCCGGGCAATATGGTCAGGACCTACATAGCCCCCGTTACCCCGCACAGTCTGATCACCACCGGAAGAAAAGGCCTTATCACCGGCTCCCGTTAAAATGATCACGCCAATGCTACTATCATCGCGACAAATCGTGAAGGCATCAATCATTTCCTGGATCGTTACCGGCGTAAACGCATTGAGCTTTTCCGGACGGTTCATGGTAATCTTAGCGACCTTATCCGCTCGTTCAAAAATAATTTCTTGGTAATCCTTAACCTGTTGCCAATTTGCTGTTGTCATGCTTTCACAACCCTTTCAAAAGAGGTATTATTATGGAAAATTTATTAACCACCTTAGGCATCAAGCAACGCTTAATCACTAAGACAAAATCGATTATAGCACTCCCTGTGAGCGCTGCCATCAAACAGCCCTATGGCGTCGTCCACGGGGGCATCAATGGCGTATTAGCCGAGACCGCGGCCTCACTAGGCGCCAATGCCAATCTCGATGCTGATCGCGTCGCCGTCGGGGTTAATTTAACCGTCCAACATCTCCAAGCTGTGACCCAGGGGGAATTAATTGCGACAGCTACACCGCTGCATATCGGGCATCATTTGCAGACCTGGCAAGTCGCCATTACAGTCGCTGACCAACTCACCAGCCAGGCCACCGTCACCCTCACAACAATGAAAAAATAATCGTTGGTTTTCAAAAAAGACTTACGCCGTGAAAAAATTTGTGGTACGCTGAGTTCTCGTGGGAAATTCAAACGAGGAGCAACACAATGCCTAGAAATTTTAAAGAAGAACTACTATTTACTGCTGTCATGGCGGGCCTGATGGTCCTAGTGATGGCTGGTTACAACATCGCCTTAGCTGATGGTTTCGGTCATCACTTCATCAGAGAAGTCTTGGTCGGCTACCCCTTAGCCTTACTAGTCGCCGCAATTTGCGATCTAGGGATCATCGGTCCCGGTGTCAAATATCTCTTTTTCCACTACATCATTAACGATTATATGAAAAAGAAACAGATTCGGATCGCCCTCACCATCTCCGTAATGATGGTGGCCGGAATGGTCACGTTAATGTCACTTTTCGGAATGGTCGTCACTCAAAACTTTGGGGGCAACGTCTTCTTGACGTATCTCCACACTTGGATTTTTAATCTCTTTATGGCGTTACCACTACAATTATTAATTGTTGGCCCAATTGCCCGTAAGATTTTATCACTCGTCCAAAAGGTGCCAGCACCCGAACAACCATTAGAAACCGAAACATCTAAAGATTAACCTAACTAAACGTCGCCGCTACCAATCAGTAGTTGCGACGTTTTTTATTTGTCGTTATCCCACGCTAACGACAAACGACCCGCGTTGCATCTGCAACCGGGTCGTTTTTGGTTTCATTACTTTTCGGTGAGTTGTAATTTCGGCCAGCGCTGTAGCCACTGTTTAGTAGCCATACGTTCCCGAAAGATTGCAAGATGCTGCTCATCTTGCTGATAAAAGGAAATGGGACGACAGCGCAGTGCTAATAAATCCGCAACACCGTGTGGCGCAATCAACTGGACCTGCTGTTGTTCATCTAGGTAAGCCCCAATACACGTTGGTACCTCAACAAAGTGACCAATGGCGTCACTAACA
Organism: Levilactobacillus sp. LN180102; assembly: GCF_050106635.1. Classification (NCBI taxonomy): domain Bacteria; kingdom Bacillati; phylum Bacillota; class Bacilli; order Lactobacillales; family Lactobacillaceae; genus Levilactobacillus; species Levilactobacillus sp. LN180102. Next base: position 11,989 of record NZ_JBNIIX010000021.1, on the reverse strand, counting down.
GAGGTGAATTCCGGTGCATTTGCAAAATTATAGTGAGCCATATAGACCTCATTTTTCACCTGCCATTGATACTGCGGTGCTTGCCGTCTCAGTGCCGTATAAATCTGTAGATCGGCTTCAACTGGCCGCTGTGGATCAAAGAAAACAACATCCACATCACTAATGAGTTCCACCGGCTGATGGCTCAACACTTGCCACACAGTATTGCGAATACTCCCTGCCGCTAATGCTCCTTGAGGCAAGTGGCATGCCTGAATTAAGCGTAATATCTCCATTAATGCTGGTGTTTCTTCAATGATAGCTTTCACTTGTTTTATTCCTGTCACCATAGCCGCCTCCTAGCCTGATTGTCAGTTTAGAATACCACACCAAATGATGATATCTAAATGGCTAATGTCAATTGTTCCACATGAAACATCATGCCTTAACGTGGTGTCCCGCCAATGTCTAGACTACTGAATATCTCCCACTTATAATACCAATCTTTTATAGTTTATTTTCCACGTAGTCTATGACGACTCTTCACCATTATCGCCTTTACAAATAGTTATCGCTATATATTTTATCCAAAAACATGAATTAGTTACGACGAATATATGCTATGATTAGCCTATAAACGATTATGGGGAGCCTTTTTTATGATTAAAAAATGTTTAGGCCTTTTAAGCAGTCTATTACTCATTGGCATTCTAAGCGGTAGCGTGCTGTATTTTAGCGTTACACCCACGCCAGCCATTGCCAGTACTAAAGTAGCAAAATCCAAAGCAAAAGGAAAAGTCATTGTCTATTACGTTTATGGTAAACGCGGTCACACTGGCAAGTATCTTTGGTCAAAGAAAACATTGACCGGTAAAATCGGGACAACCTATCATACTAAAGCACTCGACCTATTAAACGACTCAGGCTATATGGCCTTAGCTAGCCACTCTAAAAACACGAGTGGGAAGTTTACCCGAAAAACAACCAAAGTTTATTATCGCTACTACGATGTTATCGAACGTGATTATGAATTCAAACACGAAGCCGATTTATATATGGAATTAACTGGCGACCACCGTATCGGTCTTTTTGACCGCAATTTACAAGACGGTGTCGAAGTGGTAGTTGAACGAACCAATTTTTCTAAGCCCTATTATGATGTTTCCTATTCTAACCGCGTCGATACTGGTCACGGCAGTGGTTTGAAAGAATTTCATTATCGCTTTGGTTCCACACATCGTTTCAAGGATAATCGCGATGGTAATATCTATACAATGGCCCTGACAAATAGCGGCGGCATCACCTTCCACGCTGTTGCGACAAAGCATTCCACCATGAATGAATTGGTTCAAGTTAGCGCTCACGGTAAGCTTCTGACGGCTAAAATTAGAAAATAACCGCTAATGCCATTCCCATGATCTGCTAAAATCCAAATTAGATTGCCAAAATGATATCACGGTGATATCATAGAGCTATCAACAGGAGGATATGATCATGGCAAAAGAAAAACAAAAGCGGTTTTTACTACGGATGGACGAAGACCTTTTTCAACATCTATCCGCCGCGGCAGACGCTGATGGTCGGAGCATCAACGCCTATATCGTTCATTTGCTATCCCGTTCGGCACCCACTGGTAACTGGGAACAACGCCAATTAATTGGCCGTTCTTTGGCTGGTAAAGAACTTGATCCGGACTCTGGCTTGGTGTTAGTCGCCGGTATTTACTATCGCTACTTACTCGAGTCACCAGAAGCACCGGACCCGAACGCCAGCTATACCATCACAGAGAGTCACGGGAATATCTTAACGCTCAAAAAAATCTAAGGGGACGATCAGGATGTTTGGAATTAGAATTGTGCGCCAAAATAACGAAGGTTTAGTTGAAACATTAGGAAAGTACAAACACAGCGTCTCGTCCGGTATTCATTTTTACCTACCAGGGGTTCAAAAAATTCGCACGGTTAATCTCGCGATGACGCCACTGGCGCTGCCACACTACTCCGTCATTACAAAGGATAATGCTGATGTTTCCGCCAGCCTCACCCTCAACTATCACGTTACTAATTCGGTCAAATACCAATATGAAAACACGGATTCAGTCGAATCAATGGCCCAGCTGGTCCGGGGACACCTCCGGGATATTATTGGTCGAATGGATCTTAACGAAGCGCTAGGCTCCACGGCCAAAATCAACCAGGAACTGGCAACTGCCATTGGGGATTTAACCGATACGTACGGCATCAACGTTGATCGTACCAACATTGATGAGCTCACACCTTCCAAAGCCATTCAGTCAGCTATGGATAAGCAATTAACGGCTGACCGAGAACGGATTGCAGCGATCGCAAAAGCTGAAGGGGAAGCCAAATCCATTGAACTAACGACCAAGGCCAAAAACGATGCTTTGATGGCGACTGCCTCAGCTGAGGCCACGGCCACTCGAACGCGAGCAGATGCTGAAAAGTACCGGATTGACACCGTCAATTCCAGTCTGGAAACCGCCACGCGCGAGTTCTTCGAAAATCAATCGATTTCGGCCTTTAGTGACCTCGCCAAGTCCCCCGCCAATGTGGTGGTCGTTCCCAACGACCACGTCACCGACCTGGGCCAAATTCCAGCCATCGGGGCGGCTTTGAAGAGTGGATTGGCGCCGCATCCGACTAAACCGGTTGATCCACAATCATAATGACGAAAAACTAAGAAGATCGACCTTCGCAAGGTTTTACCCGCTGTGAAGGTCGATCTTCTTTTATTCTGCACTTACATCTTGATGACGGTAGAAATACGCCAAGGTTCCTAAACTAAAAGCCACCACCATGCCAACTAAAATCGCAACTTGCTCGGTAATCGACCCACCCAGAGAAATCGTCTGGTGAAGACCACTCATCGCAATGGTCATGGGTAAATACGGATGAAACGCGCGCAAGAGTGGATTCGTCAATTCAATCGGATAGGTTCCTCCAGAGCACCCAATCTGAAAAATCATAAAGAGCAGCATTAGCCACGCTCCCGTCAGCCCCAGCCATAGGCGAAAACAAGTGACGAGACTAAAGAAAGCCAGAATAATCAATAAACTAAATAGATAGGTCGCTAGTGGGTGTACCGGTCGAAGACCATTAACTTGCCAGACGCCGAGCCACAGTGCACTAGCTGCTAGCACCACGAAGCCCCATAGGAAGCTCATTTTATCTAACCACGCTAAGGCAAAGTAACGGTATTTTCCGTGACGCTGGCCAGCATCATAAATAATATTGAGGGTAATACACCCGACAAACAACGCAATGGTCATAAAGTACGGCGCCATCCCCGTTCCATTATTAGCTAGTGAATGGGTATCCCGTTGAATCAAGCGAATTGGCGTGACCTGGGCCCGCCGCTGTGCCGGCGTGACTGCTGTCATCGCTTGTGCACCACGGGCTAACTGCGTTTGCAACCGTGATAAGGCCAGGGTTGCGACAGTCCCCTGGTTAGCCGCCGTCAGTTGGGCGATTTGCCGCAATTGACCAGCCGTGAGCCGGGTTTGCTGCGCCAACTGTTGTCGGGCGGCCTGTTGCTCCGCTTGAACGACGGCTTGATTCAACCGGATTTGTAGCTTAGTCATGGCTGACTCCCCCATCTTGGCGGCGACGGCACTTTGACCAGCATTTGTCCGATAGGTTACGTGTAAGGGCCGGGTAGCCGTCGGTAAATGCCGCAACTGATGCGATGCCTCTCGTGGGATCTGTAAGACCAAGTAGACGTGCCCCGTAGCCAGCTGCTGTTGGGCGCGCTGCATTGGCATTTGTCGAAAATCCAATGAGCGATCCCGGACCAATTGGCGGGTCACCTGCCGGCCCCACGCCATTCCCGTGACCGGCCGATCCTGATTGACGACAGCCATCGGTAAATGCTGGAGTTCCCCATATGGATTCCAAACAGATGCTAAAAACGTGACTGCATAGACCAACGGCACCACTAAAATTCCCAGTAAAATTCGAATCACTGCCGGATGTTGGTGTAGATACCGCATTTCGTGTAAGGCCATACTCGCCATCCCCCTTCGACGTTTAAAATTGAATGAACGGTTCATTCAATTTCGACCTTAGTCTAACCGAACCACTGGAAAATACGCGCATCCACTCCCAAATACCCCCGGTTACGGCGGTGGCTTATCAAAATTCCCCTTAATAGCTGCGGTGCAACATGGTTCGCAGTTGTATCAAAACAGCTGGCAATGCTTGGCGACCAACTGGCTTCTCAAAACTATCGTACTGCTTGTGCGCACACCACCAAAAAATCAAGTCAACCACAATCATGCCATCTGCTTCGGTCGCCGTCCGCCGTTGTCGCATGAGAAACTCCCCAACTTGTTGGTAGAGTCGTTGCCGATAGTCACGGTATAGCGCAGTTAGTGCGGGATTCAAGGTCGGGTTGTGTTCCAGTATCAAAAAATAACGGCCATACCGTTGAAAAGTCGTCACCAAATTTGTCAGCAAATCATCTAAGTCATCAGCTCGTTGGCAGCTTTGAAACTGCTCCTGCCACTGGTCATAGGCCGTCTGAGTTTGCGCTAATAATTGGGTCTGGTCCACCGTTGTCAATGGCAAGGTGGTGCCCGTTACTGACACACCCAATGTTGTCAGGAAAAGCTGATCACGCAACGCGGCTTTACTACTAAAGAACCGGTAGAGACTACCAACTGCTAGGTGTGCGTGCCGGGCAATCGTCTGCATCTGCGTCACCTGATACCCCGGCTGAATAAACAGATCACTAGCTGCGGCCAAAATTTTTGTGATTTTTTCGTCATCTGTCATGGTCATGCTAAATCCCCCCTTTTCTTTTATCATACCGGTAACCGTCAGTTGGCTTGGCCGAACCCGTTTGGTTAGTCCTACCTGGCTTACAAACATCAGTTAATTATTAATAATTAAAGCTTAATAAGAATTAATCATTAAATTAGGAAAACCCGTATAGCTTTTAGGGTCATTGCCTACCGCATTCAGCACCGTCCTTGCTAACCTATCATCAATTATTATCTCGCTGATAATTACTAAATCGGTTAATAACAAATCTTTTTTATTTTAGGGTTTGACAGATTTACCCCTAAGCGGTATGCTTGCCTCAATTCAAAAATCGTCCGAAACAAACCATTGAAGTGGAGATCAAGCTTATCATGCCCGCAAAGAGAGTCGTCGTTGCTGAGAGTACGGCCGAACGCAGGTAAGTAAATGGACCACCGAGGGCTTCCCCGAATTTATAGTACGGGAAGACGTGCGACATACGTCAGTTGTCAGGGAAATGTTAGTTTCCTGTGGAGAGGGGCGCAGACGCTTATTTGCGTATCTGCGTTCAATTAAGGTGGTACCGCGGTTAAAAGTTAACCGTCCTTAACGCATTGGCTGTTAAGGGCGGTTTTTGTTTACTTTTTTCTTAGGGGGATTCATCTATGTTTAGTCGATGGCAACGCTCAGTGGCTGTAACAACTCAGAATTTCAATCAATTTGGAGGAAACCACTATGAGCTTATTAGATCACAAGAAAGCACTCGCCGTTTGCGGCGGGATCATTTTAATCGGCGGCATCTTTGCTGTGACCGCCCACTCGAAGTCAACTAAGACAGCAACTGCCCAACATCTAAACCTTTATGAGACGGCGACCATTGCCAGTCTTGATACGGCCAAGATTACGGATAGCGTTTCGACCAACACACTCAGTCAGGTCGGCGAAGGCCTGTACCGGTTAGACGCCAACAGCCAAGCTGAAAATGCCTTGGCCACTAAAACGACCGTCACCAATGATGGCCACACTTACACCATCAAGTTGAAGCCCAATACCAAATGGAGCAATGGTCAACCCGTGACCGCTCAGGACTTTGTGTATTCTTGGGAACGAATGCTGAACCCGAAGTCTAAATCGGAGTTCACCTACCAGTTCGCAAACATCAAAAATGCCACCGCAATTGCGGCCGGAAAAAAGGCCCCATCCACACTTGGCGTTAAAGCAGTCGGCAAGTATCAACTCAAGATTACGTTGAGTAAACCGGCCTCTTATTTCAAGCGGATGTTAGCCAGCACCACCTACTACCCGCTTAACAAAGCCGCGGTCGAAAAATACGGTAACCAGTACGGTAGCTCGGCTAAAACGACCGTTTACAATGGCCCATTCGTCTTGAAAAACTGGACTGGGACCAACGATAACTGGAAGTTGGTTAAGAATCCTGCCTACAGCGCCGCCAAGACGGTCAAGCTGTCCAGTATCAATTATCAAGTTATTAAGGCCAGTTCAACTGCCTACAACCTTTATCAATCTAAAAAGCTAGATACAGTCACCCTTAATGGTGAAGAGACCACGCAAAATAAGAATAATCAGGATTTGAAGTCACTTGCGGCCGGTCGAATTGGGTTCATGCAATATAATGAAAAGAACCGGCTCACCGCTAACGCCACGTTACGTCGAGCAATTTCTCTAGCAATTAATCGGCAGCAATTGACTAGCAAGGTCCTCAAGGATGGGTCCAAGCCTGCCAAGACTTTCGCCATTCACAATATGTTGAAAAATCCTAAGACGGGAGCGGATTTCACCACTGATGCCCAGGTAGCCAACACGGCCGATTACAACCCAACATTGGCTAAACAACTCTACCAAAAAGCCCTTAAGCAGTTGGGTAAGCATCACGTAACCCTGACCCTCACTTGCCAAGACGATGACACGACTAAGAATTTGGCCGAATTCATCCAAAGTTCTTTGACCAGTAAGTTGGGCCTCAAGGTAACGGTCCAAGCCTTACCCTTCCAAACAATGCTCGGCAATATCTCGAAGGGGAATTTTGAAATGAACCTAACTGGCTGGAGCATGGACTATGCTGACCCGATTCAGTCATTACAAATTCTAACGTCAACCAACAATTCCAATATGGGCCACTATAACAGCCGAACCTATGACCAAGCGATTCAGCACGCCGAAGGAACTGACGCACTCAACAAATCAGCTCGGTACCAAGATCTGATCAAGGCAGCCAAAACGGCCATGACCGATCAAGCCGTCACACCCCTCTACGAAGCACATACCAGTACTTTGGTTAACCCCAAGGTTAAAGGCGTCATTTACAACAAATTTAACGGTAGTGCCGACTATCGCCAAGCCTACGTTGCGAATTAACGTTAGCGGCATGTAAAAAGATCACAACCATTAATTGGTCGTGATCTTTTTTATCCCCAAGCCGTTGAAAAGTTCTCAGCTTGCACCATTGCAGAGACAGTCAAAAACGGTATAATTAAGTTGTTATATCAACTACACGTTTTCAAAACTAAGCTGGCGCTGAGAAAACAGCTAATCGCGCCATCGTGGTCGATTAAAACGTTAAGAAAGGTCTTTCGACTTTATGGAAAATCAAGTGCCCTTACGTCACCACCACTATCCGGAAACGGAAGCTGAGTACGAGGCGGAATTAACCGAAACAGAAAATGAATTTGCTGAACAACTTGAAGAAGTTGAGGAAAAAGCCCACAAACAAATTCAACGTTACCTGCTCTGGGGGTCTTTGAGCGTTGTCGTCAACATCGCCATGTTCTACCTCTTTAACAGTATCTTTGGCGTTGAATATCAAATTTCTAACTTACTGGCTTGGGTCTTCAGTGTCCAAACCGCCTTCTGGGTTGATAAACTGCTGGTCTTCAAGCATGCCTCCGATCATCCCTTCCGCGATATGGGAAAGTTCTACGGCACCCGCGTCTTTACCTATATTTTGGAAGCCGTTATCCTCTATGTAGGTATCTCACTACTGAGCTTCCACCCAACCATCACCAAGGTCATTGGTCACGGGTTGGCCGTCATTGGCAACTACTTCTTCTCAAAGTGGTTTATCTTTAATAACAAAGCGCATACAAAAGCTTAACCAAAAAGCCATCCTGCTAACAGGATGGTTTTTTTGACGATTTTAATCGCGACGTAAGTGTAAAATTGGATAGGGTTGCCCCGCATCATCTAACGCATCCCGACTCACGATCCGAAATCCTTGCCGTTGATAAAAGGCCAAGGCTCCCGGATTTTGTTCGTTCACATCAACCAAGCGTAGGTTTTGTTTTTGATTTAACCGCTCGATGATCTGGTGACCGTACCCCCGCCGGAAGCTATCTGGGGCAATGAAGAGCATCGCTAACATCGGGCCCTGCCTACCGGAAAATCCGATTAACTTCGACCCATCTAACCACTTGGTCAACTCTACCGCTGCAAAGTAGGTCGGTAATTGTTCGCGAATTTTTTGGCTATCAGTAGGCGTCAAAAAGGTGTGGGTTGCCGTCACCGAAGCTTGCCAAAGCGCGATCAGTTCTGGATAATCTTGCCGTGTTGCTGGATAAGCCATTAACATATTATTGTCTCCTTTCGCTATACAGGTAGTGGCCCGGCCTTAAGACGTGTAGAATAAAAGCATCTTAAAGTTCAAAAAGGAGCCGGGTATGTCAGTTACCGCCATTCTGACCGCCATTGGGATATTTTTCGTTACGGATACCGATGACTTGGTCGTATTACTTCTATTATGGTTAGCCGCTAAAAATCGCCAGCAGCGCCAGCAAATTATCGCCGGACAATACCTTGGGATTCTTTCCCTAATTGCCATCGCTTGGCTGGTCAGTCGTGGCGTGCTCCATTACGATGCCGCCCATCTAACGCACTGGCTTGGATTGGTCCCCTTAACGTTGGGCCTCGTCGGTCTCTGGCAGTGGTGGCGGGAACGTCATGGCCCAATCGCGACACCCCGCTTAGCCCAACCCGTCAGTCTACCACTGGTTTGGTCGATGACCATTGGCAATGGCGGCGATAACCTAAGCATTTACATTCCTTATTTTACCAAATTATCACCGGCTACTTTCAGCGGTGTCCTCGTTATCTTTCTCGTATTAATTGGGGTGTGGTTAGGCGTTAGTTATCGTCTAGCCCGGTCTCACACGACAACCCGTTTCTTTGAGCGCTTCGGTACATGGCTGTCGCCGTTACTATTTATCACGATCGGCTTGCTGATTCTACTCTAATGTTTCACATGAAACACCCATTAATTAAAGGAGGCTGTTATGCCCACTATTACGTTCGACACGCAAAGTTTACGCACTCATCGTCAACAACCGCTAACTTTCTCCTTGGCAACATTGCGCCGACTGAGTGGTGACGCCCAACTATTCCGTATCAGTACGACGACCTCATCTACCGGGTTAATTGCGGCAACTGCTTATCACGCCGCTGAAAGCACCTTGGGGTATCGGGACTTCCACTACTTTTTAGATGAAGCGAATTTAAGTGCCGTGCTCCTCACCACCCCGGCTAATCAAGCAGCCGTAGAACGGCTTTTCACTTACGCCAAAGCTCACCAGTTATTTTCTGAACACTGACGAAAGAGAGCGTGGGTCAAAAGGTGCTTAGCTGGCGCACGTTTTAATACCAGATATTTGGCAACGCAAAAGAGCCTGGAGCCTTCACTCCAGGCTCTTTTAGTTTAGCTAAATCAGATCTTGCCCTGCAAAACCCGTGCGGTCAGCCGCCGTAATCGGTCGTAACACCTGACAGGGATTGCCGGCTGCCACCACGTGTTCTGGAATATCATGGGTGACTACACTGCCGCCACCAATCACCGTTCCCGCGCCGATCGTGACGCCAGGAAGAACCGTCACATTCGCAGCTAGCCAACACTGATTGCCAATGGTAATCGGCTTAGCAATACAGCCCCCTTGCGCCCGTTCCGTCGGATCAATTAAATGATTACTAGTATATAATCCCACCTTTGGCCCGAATAACACGGCATCACCAATCGTAATAGGAGCACCATCCAGCATGACCACGTCATAATTCGCATAAAAATCGCGGCCAACATGGATGTTATCCCCAAATTCACACCGAAAGTTGGGATTAACCAGGGGACGAGGCCCCACCGAACCAACCAACGCGGTAAACAAAGTGGCCTTAGCATCTGGGTCAGCAGTAGCATTCAACTCATCAGTGAGGCGGGTTGCCCGATCACGCCGCTGAATCAACAGCGGGTCTAAGTCATTATAAGGCTGTCCAGTCGCCATATAGGCATATTTTTCTGGTAAGTTCATCATTTTTCCTCCCCAAACTTGGCCGCGAACGGCTGCATCATGTGGTCTAATAACTCATGATTCAGCGTTTGGTCCCACCAGTCAGTCGGCACCGACTGTTGTGGCCGTTCAAAGGCCATTAAGGATGCCGCCACAGTCGCCACTGTGTCACTGTCACTCCCTAAATTTGCTGCCGCTAAAATACCGGTGGCTAAGTCGTGGTGGTTTAGTGCAATCCACACCGCGGCCTCTAACGTATCCACCACGTAGCCGGTTGAGCGAATGGCCGTAGCTGGTAGTTGCTGAAAGCGCGGCGTAAAGAGTCGTTGGTACGTTGCAGCTTCACTAGCAAATTTTTCATGAGTCGCCACAAAAGTTATTAGGGCTTCCTGCACGTGGGATAATGCCTGACGTAAGCTCATCCCCATCATTAAGTCACGCAATAATTCAATGTAGATGAAGCTGCCCATGATGGCCCGGAGATGGCCGTGTGTCACCACCGTGTAATTATGAATAACCGCAAACCGGTTATCCTGATTATCTTCATTTTTTAAGACCAGGGCTAGCGGTGCAATCCGCATCAAGGCCCCATTGCCATTGGCATTCCCGGCAGTATCCCCACAATGCAACGGTTCAATATGATTAATCGCATATTGCCGCACTGCATGGGCACAGGTCCGCCCAACATCAAAGGTGGTGCCCGTTGGGGTGTAGGCTCCCGTCATCATGTAACGTTCGAACTTATCCATAAGGTCGGCGTAACTGCCCTGCTCATTGATGTTTGCCAAAAGACAAAGCGTCATCGACGAATCATCAGACCAACTACCAGTCGGTTGGTCCCATGAACCATGGCCCGTCATGCCGGTTAGCTGAAAGGTCCCGCGCGCCTTCATTTCCACCGGGACCCCCAGCGCATCGGCTACCACCGCTGCGCGTAACACATTGAGAATTTCTTGAGCAGTCACGTTATCACCCTCCTAATTATCTCTAGCATAACAGACTCCGTGTTAAAAAAGGGGGGAAGCTAAAAAAGTGGCGAGATAATTTTTTTAAATTATCTCGCCACTTAAGCGCCTACTTATCGAAGATGTTATTGATTGTTACGTTGCAAAACCCAGCTAGTTGATAAATCCATAGCTGCACGAGTGGCGTGCGTGTCATCCAATGAGTTAACCATCACAAAGTCATGAATCATCCCTTGGAATTGAACTTGTGTGACAGCGACACCGGCTTCACGTAGCTTGTTAGCGTACGCTTCACCTTCATCACGCAACACGTCTGCTTCGCCATTTAAAATCATAGCCGCTGGCAAGTCTTTCAACTCATCCAGGCTAGCCCGCAAAGGTGAAGCCGTAATTTCTGCCCGTTGCTTTGGATCCGTTGTATACTGATCCCAGAACCACTGCATCCCTTCTTTAGTTAAGTAGTAGTTATCAGCAAATTGGTTGTAAGATGGCGTGTCAAAGTTGGCATCCGTCACTGGGTAGTATAACAATTGTTGATTGATCTTAATGCCTTGGCGTTGCTTGGTCATCAACGTCATAACCGTGGCCATGTTCCCCCCAACAGAGTCACCGGCGACCGTTAACCGATCGACATCAAAGTTCTCATCCTTAGCAATTTCAGGCAATTGTTGCAAAACCGCATAATTTTGCTCAATGGCCGTTGGATACTTGGCTTCGGGAGACAGCGTGTATTCTGGAAATACAACGACTGAATGTGTCCGCACAGCAAGTTCCCGCACGAGCTTGTCATGTGTTTTGGCACTCCCAAATACCCAACCAGCACCATGAATATAAAAGATAACTGGCATCTTGGCATAATCGCCAGCGGGACGAATAATGGTAGATTGCAAATTTAATCCGAATTTTTGGACAAATTTGTCAGCATAACCTGATACGGTGTTTGCCAGTCGAGTATTTTAAGCGGTCGCTGGTTAATTTGGAGTAACGTCGTCGTTAAATC